>JACWAI010000088.1 GCA_014874415.1 Nitrososphaerales archaeon | reverse complement strand
GCACAGACTTCACCTCGCTTGGAGGGTCAATCACAGCTCTGGGGACAACTGTCAGCACAGACTTCACCTCGCTTGGAGGGTCAATCACAGCTCTGGGGACAACTGTCAGCACAGACTTCACCTCGCTTGGAGGGTCAATCACAGCTCTGGGTTCTAGCACGAGCAGCAGCTTCTCCGGAATCAACGGCGCCCTGAGCTCACTTTCCACGGGCGTCTCCAACGCTCAGAATTCCATCGCAAGCGACGTCAACGGAGTAAGTTCCACTCTCTCGACGACGGAGTACCTCGTGATCGTCGCCGTCGTAGTCGCCGCGCTGGCACTGATAGTCGCACTTTTCAGTTCAAGGAAGCCCAAGGCCATTACGCCGCCAATCCCCTGAGAGGTCGAGAGACCTCTCCCCCAGTTTTTGTCCGCCCGCCTAACTGGTCAAATTTTTCGTCTCGACTCAGAAAGGCTTAACTACAGAGAGAAAATGAGTTTTTCAAGAGTTTACGATTAGTTGGAAGTTAAGGTACTGGGAGCCGCCCGGCAGGTCGGCCGCTCCGCGTTTCTTGTGACGCACAAAGACAGCAAGATCCTGCTCGACTATGGCGCCATGACGACGAAGGTCCCAGGGTTCCCCATGCACGTCCCCCCCAAGGAGATAAAGGCCGTCGTACTCAGCCACGCGCATCTCGACCATTCGGGCGCGGCACCCCTCAACTTCCTCAGCGGGAGCATGAAGCTCCACGCGACTCCCGTCACCTCTGAGCTATCCAATCTGCTCATCCAGGACTTCATCAAGATCTCGGGGCAGTACCTCCCCTTCGAGTTCCTTGACCTGATGGCGATGAACTCGAACACGGTCAACCACCGTTACATGGAGCCGTTCCAGATAGGTGACTTCACGATCCAGTTCTACGACGCTGGCCACATCCCGGGCTCGGCTGTGATTGCTGTCGAGGCGGGCAACAAGAGGCTCGTATACACCGGGGACATCAACGGGGAGGAGACAAACCTTCTCGCGGGGTCCTGGAAGAACCTGGGAGAGGCAGACATGGTCATCACCGAGAGCACCTACGCCACGGCGGACCACCCCGGCAGGGCGAAGGCGGAGAGCGAGCTTTTCGACTTCGCGAACCAGGTCGTCGAGAGGGGAGGGATACTGCTGGTCCCCGCCTTCTCAGTGGGGAGGGCACAGGAGATAGCCATGACCCTGGTGAAGTCGGGGTTCAGGCACCCCATCGGCATGGACGGGATGGCCCTTAAGGTCAACGGGATACTGCTGAGATACCAGGAGTTCCTGAAGGACCCGGCGCTCCTCAGGAGGACCCTGGAGACGATGGAAGAGGTTACTTCATGGACCCAGAGGAGAAGGCTGATCAAGAGGCCCGGCGTGATAATCTCTCCGGCCGGGATGCTGGTCGGCGGATCGTCCATATTCTACAACGAGCACCTCTCGATGGACGAGAAGAATGGGGTAGCCATTGTCAGCTTCCAGGTCCCCGGCACCCCCGGGAGGACGCTCATCGACAAGGGGCTCACCATCTACCGAGGCAAGCCCACCAAGGTGAAGGCGGAAGTCAGGCGCTTCGATTTCTCATCTCACAGCGGCAGGTCGAGCCTCCTGAGCGACCTCAGGGGGATAGGCGGGAGCCCGAAGTTCCTCACGGTCCACGGGGAGGAGGAGTCGTGCCTCGCTCTGGCCGAGGAGCTCCACCGGGGCTTCGGAGCCGAGGCCACCGCGGCCATGCCTGGGCAAGAATTCGCGGTTTGAGCGACCAGGCGCCGGAGAAGAAGCGGGTCACCCCGCTGAACCTGCTGGTCGCCGCTGCGATAGTAATAGTCATTCAGCTGGCAGCGCTGCTCATCTCGCAGCAGAACAGCTCCCTCTACACCGGGGTGGTGGCTAGCGCGGGGCCAAGCTATGCCCCGGCGGGCACCTCGGGGGTGGGCTCGGCTCTGAACGCGCTCCTGCTGGTGGGATTCGCCGCCGCCCTCACCTTCGCCCTTGTCTGGCTCCTTAGGCGCAAGATGGTGACGTCGTTCAAGCTCATCGTCTTCGGGTCCGTCGCCTTCTCTGCCTTCATACTCACGCTCGTCACGGCCGACGAGTTCGCCTTCAACAACCTTCCACTCTTCCTTGAGGTGCCGTTCTCATTCGGGGTCGCCGGCCTCATCGTGGTGCTGATCGGATACGTCATATTCGTGAAGAACAGGCCGTGGCTGTCCACGATAATCCTGGCGTTCGTCGGGGCCGAGGTGGGGAGCTTCTTCGCTGAAACGCTTTCGCCCTGGACCGCCCTCGCACTCCCCATAGCATTCAGCGTCTACGACATCTACGCGGTCTTCAAGGGGCCTCTGAAGGCCCTGATAGGGACGGCGCCGGGGATAGCGCTGGTGGGGATGTCCATCAAGGCCGGGGAGTTCACACTGGGCCTGGGGGACGTCGTATTCTACACGCTCCTCCCGTCGCTCGCGATATTCAGGTGGGGGCTCGCGGAGTCCATTTACACCATGGCGGCCATCGATGTCGGCATGGTCGTTACGCTGTTCCTGCTGTCTAGGAGGAGGCTGCTGCCGGGGCTCCCGATACCCATGCTCCTTGGCGTGCTTGTGGTAGGCTACTATCTCGTCTGAGTCAGAACTCGACCACCGGGGTCTTCGTCCCCTTCAGGAGCGAGTCGGCCTCTTCGGACGTCGTCTTGAAGGTGTAGAGCGCTTCCTTGGTTCTCAGCTTGACCTTCGCCTGGTCCCCGTCGCGGGAGACCCTGACCTCGGTGGCAGACTCGATCAATTTCTCGAACCGTTCCCTGTCTTTGATTTCCCTTGGCACGATGAGGCCCCCCCGACGGGCTCTTTATCAACACTCACGTGGAACAGAGTTCGCTATGCCCGCCCACCGGGGGCAGCCGCGGCCCTAGCCCTTCCAGAGCCCTATGGCGAGGCCAATCAGGAAGAAAATCGGGTATGTGACAAAGATGGCCCCCAGGTGCGCGTAGAAAGACACGAAGATGTTGCTCACGTGGGTAATGATATCGCTGGAAGACAGATAGGGGATGCTCAGCCCGACGTAGGTTGTCAGGGCGAAGGCCACGACGAGCAAGATGGCCGAGACGATCGCCTTCTTGATCGCCACTCCGAAGAGCAGGCCGTCCACAAAGAGCAGTATGACGCTGATGATCCCGCTGTAGCTCGCCAGATCAGGCGGGAGGACTAGACCCAACTTACTATCTCGTCTCCACTTTCTTTCTTACCCGCTCCGAAAGCGTGGGCATGATGGCGACGCTCTGCTCCCCCAGGATGAGGATCTTGTCGTAGGTCATTTCAACCTTCCCCCAAAGCTTGCTCAGGAAGCCTCTTCGGAGCATCGATTCTATGTAAGTCTTGCCCCTGCCGGTGGCGGCCTTCTCGTCGTACACTATCTCGAGCGCTGGCGACTTCAGCTTCGCCGCGGCCGTGTTAGGGTCCGACCCCTCGAAAAGATTCAGGAACCTCTCTTCATCCCCCTTGTTCAGCTTCACCTGCCGCATGTCCACGGCCGTCACGGCGTCCAGGGGGACCTCGTAGAATGTCCCTCCGGCCCCTGCGAGCATGTTCTTTTCCTCCCCGAGCTCGGTGGCCGACAGCTCGAAGAGCTTGAGGAACAGGAGCCTTTGGTTTGTGAGGTAGACCAGGGCCTTCGATATCGATATCGGTATCTCCTTCCTCTCCCTTCCGATGAGTTTCTTTATCTCGGCTTCCTTCACGAATATGACCTCCGTCTGGGTGACGCTCTGGAAGATGGTCTTCTCTCCCTCTTCGAGCTCCTTGTATATGCCGACGACGTTCGCTGCTTCCCTGGCCGGATGCCACTGCACACTGGGGACGGGAGCCTCGCGTTGCTGTAGCTGCGTCACCTGGCCCGAAGCAGAGACAGAGAGGCCGCAGTTGGGACAGTACCTTCCGTCGGCGCTGGTCAGCTGCGTTCCGCACCCTGAGCAGAACGGCAATCAAATCGCGCCCCCTTCGGGCGTTTTATAAGGAATATCATCGGGTTGCGCGCCACCGTGCGGCGCGACCCTCACCTCTGTGGCTCCCTCCAGCAGCTTCTCGAAGCGCTTCTTGTCCTTGACCTCTATTGGCATCGGGGGGGCCCTCCCGCCACCCTCTCACGAACGCTCCTGGGACGGGGGACCCCACCGGGGAAAAGCATTCAGCTAGTAGATTGTTGCTTCGGAAATATAAGACGGTGCCTTCCCCTGGCTTCCGAAGAAATTGAACAGGATGCGTTATTCAATCCCAATCCTTCTTCTTCTATTCACAGCCGGCATCGCCGTCTCCCCGAGCCTCGCCTCGGTCCCGGGCAACAACATCAACACCCTGGCGGGAAAGGTGGCATCAGTCGACAACACCCCAGGGCTGCACCTCGCGATGTCAGCCCTCGTCCAGCAAGAGGCAGAATCGGATACCCCGGCCATTGCGTCTCCCACCTGCACCATCGGCACGGTCTGCACCCCCGCCAACGTCCTCTCGAGCCCACTCGACCCCACGTCTGTTGGCCCTCCTGACGTCACGGTCAACCCGGACACAGCCGCTGCGCCTCAGAACGAGCCGGCCATAGCGGTAAACCCCAACAATGCTGACCAGGTCGTTGTGGGGTCCAACGACTACGTCACACGAACCTGGTCGTGCACGGTAGGCTCAACGCCCTGCAGTGAGCTGGGCGACGGATACTCTGGGACCTACTTCTCAAACGACGGCGGACTCACATGGTGCTGCCTCGCCACCGACCCCAGCCACATCGGGACATTGATTCCAGGCGTAGAGCACCTGGTGGGCGGCTCCTATGACGCAGGAGGGGACCCGTCCCTCGCCTTCGACGCTGCAGGCAGCGTCTACTACGCCGGTCTCGGATTCGACAGGACGGCACCTCCTAACACAGTTGAAGTAAGCAAAGGGACATTCGATAACTCGGGCGCGCTGACCTGGGGCGCCCCTACCTTCATCAACCCCACCACCTCGCCCTCGGTCTTCAACGACAAACCCTGGATCGGGGTGGACTCGCACGCCACCAGCCCGTTCGTCAACAACGTCTACGTGAGCTGGACCCGCTTCATCTTCGAGGCCCACACCGGGGCATACAGGCAGAGCCCCATCGACTTCGTCTATTCCACCGACGGCGGCAAGACTTTCAGCACCCCCCAGCTCATCTCCGGCAACGTCCTCTACGGCCAGGGGTCGCACATAGTCATCGGGGCTGACGGGACCGTCTACGTCTTCTGGGACGGCTCTACCCGGCTGGCGGCACTGAACAGCATCTACATGGTGAAGTCCACCGACGGCGGAAGGACGTTCAGCGCCCCGGTGGCGGTATCTACTCTGGTGGACATCCCCACTCCTCAGTACACGTCCTTTCGTGTGAACAGCTTCCCCGCGGCGGACATCACGCCTTCGGGAGAGCTCTACGTCGCATGGTCCACCGAGGTCACCAATGGGACGACCTTCCCCGATGCCTCGATTTCATGCGCCTACTTCATCGTCGGAACGGCTGCCGTCTATTCGAACTGCCACTCGGCCGTGGTATATAGCACGTCCACAGATGGGGGCACGACATGGAGCAACCCCGCCTTTGCTTTCACCCAGGGAGCCCGCGCTGATATCGGGTATCCAGTGACCCAGCCCAACGGCACTTCCCTGGTCGCGCCTCCCGGCACGTACATCGACAGCCTCTTCCCAGCTGTGGCAGCCTCGAGCTCAGGCCAGGTCTACGTATCAGCCTACCAGGTAGACATCAACTCCCCCTGGCAGACCTGCACCCATACCGCCACGCCCACGACAGTAGGGAGGGTCGACTGCCTGAAACTTGGGAACTATACCAACAACGGGCGCCTCGACTACGTCGTAACCGATCTCGTTTCGGGGTCCACGGCAACGGTGAGCGCCAGCCCGATCAATTCCCAGTACCAGTTCGGGGGTGGATTCGTCGGGGACTACACGGGCCTCGCGGTCGACTCCAGCGGGGACTTCCACGCAGTGTGGACCGACACGGGCAACGTCCAGACAGTCGTATGGTGGTACGGCTACCAGTTCGCGCCCGCGTCTATCCATCAGCAGGACATCGTGACCGCAACGGGGAAATTCTAGACACTGAGCCGTGGGGACACGGCTCTCCCCCTTTATTTGAGAAATCAGGACCAGACCGGAGGCATCGTCCCGGCGTAAACCTTTTCGTGAAACGACAGATTTCCCGGATTTTTCACAGCTATCCTTATTAACTCGAAACCGAGGGCAAGTTTTCAGCGGAGCCGAATAAACGCTAGGATGTGAAAGAACGAGTTTCGGACGAGGAGGAGGCTACGGGCGGAGCAGCGGCGGAAGCGGCGGCTTCAGGTCCTTCAAGCCAAAGCCGGTCGAAGTAGGAAAAGAGTACGACGTGACCATTTCCGAGATCAGCAGGCGTGGGGACGGCATAGCGAAGATTGACGGTTTCGTCATCTTTGTGGCCGGAGCCAAGCAGGGCTGGCAGGGCAAGGTCAAAGTGACCCAGGTAGCCAACAGGTTCGCCACCGGCACGGTCGTTGGCGGCTCTGAGGGCATGTCATCTGGTAGCGAAGGCCAGGCCTCCACAAACGAAGAGCAAGGAGCGTAAGGTCCGCCGAGGGCCTACTTCTGGAATGGCGGCTCGTCTTTTACAGCGGCCGCTCCGTTTTTTGTTTATCCAGGCACAAGCTTCTTTGTGCCCAAACGGGCGATTCTCAGGCTTGGCCTGACTTCTTCCTATGGGTGACGCGGTAGATGCACGCCTTATCCCCTCTGAGGGCGCACTCCAGCTCCTCCACCTGCATGGAGACCCCGAGCGTGAAGTTCGCCGACCCCTCGAAGTAACCCCTCATGAAGTCGCAGTGCTTTCTGACCGTAGACCCATGTTCGCACTCGAAGCAGTGGGACATCTTTACGGTGCCCTCGTGGCTCCCCTTCCCGGCGGTGGGCTCGAAGACACCCCAACCCTGTGCTGTAAGGAACTCTATCAGGTAAGAGGTGTTCGGCCCCACGACCTCCGGGGTAAGCAGGTCATTCATGTTCTTGGCGTTCCTCTGGGCCATGGCCAACCCTTCCTCGTAGAGCAGGACCTCCCCTCCGGTGCCGAAAATCTTGACGATGTGGTCGAACACCCCGCTCAGCCCGGCTCTCCTGAGGAGCATGTAATCCTCCCCGCCGACCTGGAGCCCCGAGTGGAAAGTGTCCACTAGCAGCCCCCCCTTCCCCTCGGTGACGTCCGACTCGATGGTGACGGGGGAGCTCCCAAGAGCCTTCTGGATCCCGGCTATTGTCTCGGTGCTCGAAAGGGGTTCGCTGAAAGCGCTCAGTATGGCCGTCCCGTCCCCCAGGGTGTAGGTGGATGTCGCGATCAGGTTCACCTTGCGGCCAAGCACCTCGAGAATCGACATCAGGGATCCCGGAGCGTCCGACATGCGCACCACTATCTGGAAAAGCTTCTTCTCCTTCTCGTAATAGATGGGGAACTCTCGTTTTGGAATAGATTTCACTGAGCCGTAACCTGCAAGTTGAAAGAGTCGGAAATTGACTTGATAAGGTTTGAGCGTTTCCGCAACGGGCAGGCACATCGAAAGGATTATCTTTCGCCCCGACAATCTTTCCTCGACATGGTACTCTACGCCAAGGACATAGTGCAGACTGACTTCCTTTCGGTTTCTGCCAACAGCACCGTATTCGACGGGGCGAAGGCCATGAAGAGCTCGAGGCACGGCTTCGCGGTGATAGGGACCCCTAACGAACCCCAGGGCATAGTCACCGAATGGGACATCATATGCAAGGTGGTGTCAGAGGGGTGGGACCCGCAGAAGGTGACCATGGGGGAGATAATGACCACCGAGCTGGTCAGCGTGGAGGGGAGCGCGCCGCTGTCGGACGTGTCCCAGCTGATGACGGAAAAGGGGGTGAGAAGGCTCATAGTGAAAGACGGGAAAAATGTGATAGGGTACATAACGTCGAAGACGATGCTGGCTCGCATGAACGACTACGTCGACAAGGTCTCTGCCCAGATAAGCAGGCTCCAGACCCCCTGGCTCTGAAGAGTGGCTGGGCCATGACGTTAACCGTGTACGTCGATGGTCTCGCAACGCCCCAAAATCCGGGTACGGGCACCTATGGCTACCTGATCTACGACGGGGCGAAGAAACTGGCAGAGGGGTCGGGTCTCGCCGGCCATGACGTGACGAGCAACTATGCCGAATACACTGCCCTCGTGGAGGCGCTGACCAGGCTGAGGGCGTTGGGTGTAGAAGGGGACATCCTGATACGCTCCGATTCGCAACTCCTTGTCGGCCAGATGACCTCCGGTTGGAAGGTCAAGGGAGGGATGTACGTGGAGAAGCTCAAGGAGGCCAAGGACCTCGTGAAGGACTTCGGCTCGGTCAGGTTCGAATGGATCCCGAGGGAACAGAACCAGGAAGCGGACCTGCTCACGAGAATCGCCTATGAAAGGCATCAGCAGTAGAGACGGATCTAGCTATCCAGGTTTATGTTTCGTCATCCAATCGGGGGGGACCTTGGTCCCGATCATTTCATCCGTAGAGGAGAAAGTCAAGTTAATCCCCAAATCTTTCGAAATTCTTTGTGCAGTCAGGTCATTGAAACGCGACCAGTTGCTTCCGAGCTCATGTCTGCCAACGGCCGTCCCGCCTTTCAGGTCATATGCACTTTTATAAATTCCTGAATATTGTGAGAAGAGTTGGCCTAGTTGGATGACGGTTGCCGCGTCGTAGCGGCCATACCAGAACATGGTGAGTTCCCGAGTCAATTGCAGATTGAGCGATGCAAGTTGCTTTATGCTGTCCAAAGTAAGCTTGTCGAATGTGCGGCGGAGTAGGCGGGTTGGAATCTGGACGAACCCGAATCTCTTGGCTTTTTCATCCCATTCGAAATAGGAGCTAAGAACTCCCTGGACCAGAGAGCTCATGGTTCTGTTGTTCTCTTTTGCGGCCGTTTCCAGGGTTGCAATCAACTCTGGTGATAGTCTGATTGCCTTGACGACGCTCCTTGGCTTGACAGGGCCTTGGGACTCCAAGCCTATTACATTAGTTGCAATCAAAGATAAAAGGCTGCTGTTATTGCAATTTATTGCAACAACCCCGGAGGGGATTTGCGATGATTGCAGCGATTACAAAAGCACCCGTTGTAAACATAGTGCTTATCCCTAGTAATACTCGATTTGCTGCTACGTTTGAAATGGCCTTTTGGCACGGACAAAAGTCAAGGAGACGCAGTGAACTAGAGACGCAAAAGACGAATGTGGACGATAGGCGGAAAGTTTCCGTTGACGAGGACTACCTTGTCTTCCTGCATGACCAGCTCGCCAGCAACCAGTCGAAGCTGAAGGAAATCCTGGGCTCTGGCGCCGAAGTCATCCTTCTGGCGAGTGCCGACAACCTCGTAAACACACTCGATCCGGAATCAACCTTGTACTCGGTCGACGGGATGGTCGAGAAGTTGAAAAGCTGGGGGATGAACGTCGACATGAAGAGAAGCGGAGGCTCCGTCGAGGTCGAACTGAAGTGCCCCTACGCCGAGACTGTGCATCCGAGGATGGCCTCCAAAGAGCCCATGTGCCCCCTGAACGCGTACGTTTTGGGAGCAGTCAGGCTTGAGGACAAGGGCGCGTTGCTGCAACAGAACGCACTCCTAAAGGATGGGGCGAGGTTCGTAATCAGGACCTCAGAATGTGAGGCTCTAGCCAAATGAAGGCAATCCTTCACAAAGCAGAATCCGCCGAAGGCGGAGCCAGGAGAGGACGCGGAAGCAGAGCTAATGAACAGCTCATCGAAAGGGTGTTCGAGCTCGACCGTAGAATCAGGTTCTGCGGAGTAGTCAATCAACACGGAAAACTCGAGGCTGGGGGCATGAGGCCGGGGGTCAAGGCTATGGAGCCCCATGACCAGACAGCCGGAATAGTGCTCCGGACAGCCGTGGGATCGAAAGCGTTCCAGGCGTCGGAGTCGCACATAGGCAGGGCCAGATACGGGATTATCCGAAGAGACAGGCTAGTGCAGATTGTCTTCGCGTTGCCAAAGGACAGAGAGTTGCAGATTGCAACCACGGCCAGTTTCCCAATCAACAAGGTAGAACTAATGGAGAATGTAGTCAAGAAATTCGTCTCTCCCTTCTATTACCAATAGTCGCATCTGATTTGGTGCATTAGACGGGATTTGCGCACTGAGCTGTGTGGAGACCACCTGGGGTCGTACCGCATGCAAGCAGTGGAAGAGAGAGAAAAAGGATTCTAGAGTGGGCCCGCCCGGATTTGAACCGGGGACCTAGGCGCGAGAGTCTTGTGTCCTCTCGGTTCGCCGTGTGAGAGCGACGTCCAAACCAGGCTAGACGACGGGCCCTGTCGGAGCCCTCTGGATACTGGATATTTCTCTTTGCGGTTACTTCTTCAGCCCGACCGAGCGGTTCTTCAGCCTCAGGTCCGACGACTTGCACTTCCTGCACCTGTCCGCGTTGAGGGGGTTCCTGGCCCCGCATCGCAGGCAGACCTGGAGGAAGAGCCTGCGCTTCTGGGCTATCTGCTTCTTGGTGGCGTCTGCGATTGGCATGCCGTCTTACCTGTTTCGAATGAAGCCCGCCGGCTCGGGAGTATAAGGTTTCGGTGTCAGCCGAGGCTCTGTCTTACGAGTTGAGGGACCTGCGACGGGGACATGGCCACCTTCACCCCGGCCCCCGTGAGCGCCTTGATCTTCGAATCTGCTGTCCCCACGTTCCCGTAGATTATCGCGCCTGCATGCCCCATCTTCTTCTCTTTCGGCGCGTGCCTCCCCGCTATGTAGGAGACTATGGGCTTCCTGTAGCCTGACTTCTGTATGTGCCTGGCAAGGCGCTCCTCCGCGTCCCCGCCGATCTCACCCACCACGACCACGGCCTTCGTGTTTTCCATCCCCTGCACGAAGTCCATCCACTCGATGGGGGTTGTCCCGTTGATGGGGTCCCCGCCTATGCCTACTGCCACGGACTGGCCGAGGCCGTTCCCAGTCAACTGCCCCGCTATCTCGTAGGTCAGGGTCCCGCTTCTCGAGTAGAGCGCGACGCTCCCCGGCGAAAACGATGGGGCTGGCATGATCCCCAGCTTCACCCGCTGGGAGGGTATGATGACCCCTGGGCAGTTCGGACCGATTATCGACGCCCCTTTGGCCTGGGCCAGCTGCACGAGCTTCAGCTCGTCCCGTATGGGGACGTGCTCGGTGATAAGGACCAGCAGCCTGATGCCTGCCTCCAGCGCTTCCCTGCCTGCAGAGTAGGTGAACTCGGCCGGGACGAAGCAGACAGACGCCTTCGCCCCCGACTCCCGGACGGCGTCCCCCACATTATCGAAGACCGGGACCCCTTCTACCGACTGCCCCCCCTTCCCGGGCGTGACCCCGGCCGCCACGTTTGTCCCATATTCCAGCATCATCTTCGTGTGGAGCCTCCCGTAGGTCCCTGTGATCCCCTGCACGAGGACGGGGTCTCCTTTCTTGGGGAGCATCATGCGCCCTTCACCACGGCATCCACGGCTTCCGGAGCGGTCCCATAGAGCTTGACAGGCGTCCCCACCAGCAGCTTCCTCGCCTCCTCTTCCTCGGCCCCGCTCACCCTGGCGTAGATCGGCCTTACTGCCCCGGAAGCGAGGACAGCGTTGATGCCGGCTGCCACGTCGGTGCTCCGGGTAATACCACCGTAGATGTTGACGAGGATCCTGTTGACCCCCGGGAGCCTGTTCACAAGCCTGAGCGCTGCCTCCACCCTGTCCTTCTGAGCGCCGCCTCCGAGGTCCAGGAAGCACGCTGGGCTCCCCCCGGCGTCGCCGACGAGGTCCAGGGTCGAAAGCACGAGCCCGGCCCCGTTCCCGACCACCGCTATGTCCCCGCCGAGCCTGACGAAGGCGAACCCCTGGCGGGACGCCTCCCCCTCGAACTCGTCCTCCGGGTGGAGCTTGGCGAACTCCGGGTGCCTGAAGAGGGCGTTGTCGTCTATTATCACCTTGGCGTCTAGCGGCATGAGCGTCCCGTCCTTCCCGACGGCCAGGGGGTTGATCTCCGCCAGCTCGCACTCCTTCTCCCTGGACAGCCTTTCCAGCGAGAGCAGGATCTTGACGAACTGGCCCGACTGCGACGACGGGAGTTTGAGGAGCGTGGCGACTTCTGCTGCGAACCTCTCGTCTATCCCCTCCAGCGGCACTTTCCGTATCACCTTCCCAGCCATGGACTCGACGTCGACCCCCCCGGCCATGGCAGCTATGGTCACGAAGGACCTGTCGCCGCGGTCGAGGCTGACGGAGAGATACATCTCGGAGTCGTGGGGGTAGGCCTCTTCGACCAGGAGGGACGTCGGCTTCTCCCCGCCGATGGGGAGGTCGAAGATGCGCTGCGCCTCCTGCTGCGCCTTCGCCGCGTCGCTGACTATCGCTATGCCCCCGGCTTTGCCCCTCCCCCCGGCGAGGACCTGGGACTTCATCGCCACGGGATGGCTAAGCTTCCCGAACGCGTCGAGGACGCCCTGCACGTTGTCCGCCCTGATGGATTTTGGTAGAGGGAGCCCGTACGACCTGAAGAGGTCCTTGGCTTGATATTCGAAAAGGCGCACGACAAAAGTGCGAAATGCATCGGGATTAAAGGTAGCGCCCTAACTGATTCGTTGATTTCTTGGTTCATTGGTCGTTATAAGTCATGACAAGGTATGAATGCGTGCGAGTCGAGGAAGTCGCCAAACGTTCTAGGTTCTATGACAGGAACTTGGGGATAGTGTTGTACGATGGCTTTCCCATCCTCAAGGAGAGCGTTACGAGGTCTAATCATCAGCTCGTGGCCATAAACTCATTGACTACAATTCAAAAACAGTTTGTGGGAACACTCACAGATACAGAAGCTGCAGTAGGATATTTCTTGAAACTTGCGAGAGACGCGAGAAGGCCGGCCTGGATTGCTTACTTGGCGGTCAAGATGAAATATCGAGGGGATCTCGCACGCCTCGCCGAACTGGTCGGTCACCAGTCACCAAGCAGATCTCTTTACAAGAATACCATAACCCAATCCCTGGATCTGAGATGGGGCGTGCAAGTTCAAGGAGTGGTAGCATACACTCTCCTGCGGGAAGTGAGACCCTTCCTTCTCAACGAGAAGTCAATCATTGAGGTTGATTGCATTCTCAGGCATGGGCCAATCGTCTCTTCGGAGAAACCCCATCCTTTCATTCAAGGTGGTGCAGTTAGAGTTCGACGTGGTGTTTGGTTTTGGCCACAGATAGACGGTGAAAATAACGGAGAGAGCCAAGTCGTCCATAGCGGATAAATAGGCCGCAGTGAGCTACATTCTCTAAATGGCAGAACAACCTGAACACGAAGAAATGCAACCACGCGAACCCAACACCATTTACGTAGGCAAGAAGCCGACAATCGAGTAGCAGGCAAAACCTATGCTCGGCCGGGTGAATTATGTACTTGCCTGCCTGACACAAATCAACAACGGCTCCGACGTCGTCACCGTGAAGGCTCGAGGCAGGGCCATATCGCGGGCGGTCGACGTGGCCCAGGTGTTGACGAAGCGGTTCGCCACCGACATCAAGGTGCAATCCATCTCCATCAACACCGAGCAGGTCAAGAGCACCATGACGGGCGGAATGAGCAACGTCTCCTCCATAGAAATCAAGCTCGGGAAGTAAACTCCCGGGGGACGGCTCCAGATGCGGCGCCTAGCAGGAGGTTCAGCGCAAGCTATGATGAAGACCAGATGGTCGGGAAGGTCACATGAGTTCTACGGTGAACTCGCACATTGGGGAACCCTTTGCTATGGTGCTCAGGGGTTCGGGGACGCAGTCGGCACGCCCCAGCCCGCTGTCCCGCGCGATAGCAGCCAGGACGCCCCTGCACACACTGCACATGTTCCCCTGGTAGCTGTTGCCCCTGGGCTCGCCGAATTCGCACCAGGACTGGGTTATTTCGAGGGCGCCAGATTCGACCGAGGTCGCCTCCGCCTCCCCGCCAACCCGTTCCTTGAATTCCACCATGGCGCGCGCCAGGAGCTCGGGGGTCCAACGCGTCACCCCCCACCTGCGCTCATACCCTTCGATTACCTTCCGCGCGCTGTACTCCGGGGAGAAGCCGATCGCCGCGCCGTCCGCCTCAGATCCGATACCACGGAAGTCCATGTAACGGGCGGCGTCGATGAAAAAGTCGTCGAAGCCGAGATAATCGGAGGAGCTTTCTTCCTGGGTGGCGGTCAACCCTCTCGGGCGTGGCACGTGCTTTCATTGCTATATAGCCCTTGGCTATCGAACCCAAACGCGCAGGGAGGGTCAGTCGAAGTCGCTTGCGAACGATTTTTATTCGCGTAGATGAACGGCTTTTTCAGGAATGCAGCCGAAGCTCCCCATCTGCTTCTTCGACGCGAAGACGGGGATGCTCTGCGCAAACTGCGAGGCGAGGCTCTCCAAGGGGGAGATATCCAGGGCGGATGTGGAAGCCTCGAAGGCTGTGGCTCAGTTGGCTGACAGGGTGCCGGAGCTCGGGAGGGTGAACCTGAAGAGGGCCTTCGAAGCGAACGGGAGCTACGTGCTCGAGTTCGACCGGTCGGACATGGCCTCGCTCCGATCGAATCCCCTGGTGCAGTCGGAGCTCGAAGGTGCGCTGAAGGGGAAGGTCTGGCTCGTAGGCGCCGGGGGGAGCGACAGGAAGTTCCTGGAGGACGTCTTCTTCCCAGCGAAGGTGCTGACGGTGAACACTGTGTGGCTCCCGGACGGGGGGAAGAAGACCAAGGTGATAGTCCCCGCGAAGAGGAGCGAGAGGCGGATCGGGGACTTCGACAAGCTCAGGGAGGCGGTGAAGCGGGCCCGGGGGATAGAGCTGCTGGTCGAGACTGAACGAGAGGCAGCCGCCAAACTGTACTCCTAGACGGCGTCGCTTTTGAGACAAGCAAAATAAGGGTCGCCTTCGGCTCTTGTCGGTGTTGTCAAACGCCGAGTATGACGGCATAGCGGACGTTTACGACGAAACGCGAAGGCCGTTGCACCAGGAGACGCAAAGGCGACTAGTCGCCATACTAAGAGAGCATGGTTGCAGATCTGTGCTTGAGATAGGGGTCGGTACGGGGAGGGTGTCGCTTCCGCTCCTGGATGCGGGGCTAGTGATGACCGGGGTGGACGTTTCGCGGCGGATGATTGAGCGGGCTCGGTCGAAGGGGCTTCAGAGCCTCATCCTCGCAAGCGGCACTGCGACCCCGTTCAAAGACGGGTGCTTCGACGGCGCCCTTCTCGCACACATCATCCACCTGGTAGGGAGCCCTGAGAGTCTGTTGCAGGAGGGAGCAAGGGTCAGCAGGGAAGGAGTATTCGCCCTCCTCAGGAAGAGGGACGGGGATGGGACCTGGTTCGGGACGGATTCATTCCTTGAAATGCGCCCTTCCACGGACGCGGAGGAGTCTAGGAAGAAGTTCAGAGAGATAGCGAACAGGTACAACTGGTCGTGTGACATGAAGGGGGTGCGCAACTGGCACAGGGAGGGCGACGTACTGCAGGAGTTCCCCCCTGACGAGCTCACCGTGGTAAGCGATGTCGTGGTCACGGAGGCTTTTGAGGACAGGATAGCGAGGTTCGAGAAGGGGGCGTACAGCTTCGTCAGGGAGATGCCACCGGAGATGAGGGGGGAGGTCGCATCAGAGATGAGGCAAAGAGCCCTTGCGGGGAATAGAACAGGAAGCAGGAGGGAGGTCTACCAGCTCGCGTACTGGCGATCAGAAAGCCTGAGGCCGTGACAAGGCATCATGGGATGAGCCGCTCGGGG
This sequence comes from Nitrososphaerales archaeon, assembly GCA_014874415.1. Lineage (GTDB taxonomy): Archaea > Thermoproteota > Nitrososphaeria > Nitrososphaerales > Gagatemarchaeaceae > UBA183. Next base: position 968 of record JACWAI010000088.1, on the reverse strand, counting down.
TCCCTGGGGAAGAGGACGGCCTCCTTGATGTTCTCGATGCCGAGCAGGTAGGATGCAAAACGCTCTATGCCGAAGGAGTAGCCCCCGTGAGGAGGGACCCCGTAGCGGAACGGCTCTGTGAACCACTCGAGCCCCTTCGCGCCGTATCCCTTTTCCTTGATCTGCGAGACGATCTTGTCGTGCCTGTGCTCCCTCTGGCCCCCCGACGACAGCTCCAGCCCCTTGTATACCAGGTCCACCGAGCGGGCGTAGTCGGGGTCTTCGTCGACCCTCATCACGTAGAACGGCTTCGCGGCCGATGGGAACCTGTTGAGGAAGAAGAAGTCTGACCCGGTCTCCTCCTTCACGTGCTGGGCGAGGGCCCGCAGGGAGGGGTCGTCTATGTCCTGGTTTCTGGGCAGCTTCTTGCCTAGCCTGTCGAGTATCTCGTAAATGTCGGGGAACCTGACCTCGGGGAAAGGCGTGCGCGGGGACTCGAGCTTGACCTTCAGTAGGTCGAGGCGCTCGGGGCAGTGCTTGGCGGCAGACTCGATGCCGTGGACCACCATCTCCTCCTCGAGTCTCATGGTGTCCCGCTCGTCCGCGATGAAAGCGATCTCAGGGGCGATGGTCCTGTGCTCGCTCAGGTGGCGCGGGGTATGGGAGACCTCGGCGCGCCAGTTTGGTCCCAGGTCGTATATCCGGTCGAAGCCTCCGGCTATGGTGAGCTGCCTGTGGAGCTGCGGGTCCTGCCTGAGGTAGGCTTCCTTCCCATAGAAGTCGAGCTTGAAGACTTCGGAGCCACCTTCCGATACACCTCCAATGATGCTCGGGGTGAATGCCCTGACGAAGCCGCTGTCCTGGAGGAAGGTCTCGAACCCCTGGACCAGCGCGTTCTCTATCCTGAATATCGCCGCTGTCTCTGGCCTCCGGAGCTCGAGGGACCGCCACTCCAGGCGCGTGTCGATGGAGGCGGGGGTCACCCCCTG
>JACWAI010000087.1 GCA_014874415.1 Nitrososphaerales archaeon | reverse complement strand
GTCTACAGCTGCAGATTCGTAGACGCATTTCAGGTTGTCAACGATCAGCTGGTCCGGGGTAAGGGCAATCCCCTTCTTTGTTCTCAACCACGTGAGATACCGCTCCAAGTGGAAGAGCGTCGCGCTCCAACTTAGCACCTTGCCGTACTTCCCTAGGAACCGTTGCACCGATTGACAGTCCCCGATCCTCTTGAGGAGTGTTTCCCCGCTCTTCTTCTTCTGTTTTTCGTACCTAGTTTCGGCCACGTTATCTAAAAGGCGCTTATCCGTATTTGTCATCGCGGCAAGATATGTTTATCCGTGTGTCGCATTATGTGCGCGCAGAACGATGCGGGCTGCCAGAACTGACGAATCGCTCCAGAACACCCTAGAATGGGCGCTTGATCGGATGAAAAAGAAGGGGTACGTCGTCAGGTCGAAGGTGACGCTCGACGTCGAACCCCACCTCGCGATCATGGGATACGCTCGCAAGGAGGGACAGGTGCACAAGATCATGATCTCAGAGTGGGCGCTAGACTCGGAGATGCTAGGGGGGCTCGTGCTCCATGAGCTGTCCCACGTGTACTTCGCGGAGCGTGAAGCCTGCTCGCATGACAGCGCCGTCCTCGAAGAGGTCCTTGAGGAGCTGAAGGAGAGGGAAGGGCTTAGGGCCAAAGAAACAGAAGTGCTCGTCGACGCGTTCAACCACCTTCAGAACGTGCTGGTCGACGACATCGTGTTCGCGGTGATGGAAGAGAAAGAACTTGAGACGGCCAAGAGCTTCTTCTCTGAGTGGGTCTCAGACAGGCCCTCGGGGGACCCTGTCACTGACGCCTCGCTCCTTTCAAGGAACGCTTTCGCCATCGCGTCATTGAAGAGGAGGAATCTCTTCGAAAAGGACAGCGAGATGTATTACAAGAATCAATCGCTACTGTCGGGCCTGGGGCCAGTGTCAGACACGGAGTTCTTGTGGATGGAGACCTTCCTCGAAGGAGCGAAGGCAGACTGGGACAGACCCAGGTTCAGGGAGGCCCTGGAGTCTTACTTCGACCGGATAATCTCTCTGACGCGATCGTCCTCAAGGCTGGACGACCTGAGATAGGGGAAGAAATAAGGTATCGACGATGCCAAGGGCCAAGCTGATTGTCATTGCGGCGATCGTAGCCGCCGCGGCGTTCGGCTTGTTTCTGGGATATCTCGCTTACACAAGCGACAGCTTCCCGACACAGCAGAGGCCCTTCGGAGACTACGCGAGCATCCCGTCCTCCACCTTCAATGGGAGCGAATACGCATTCCGCGTCCAGTGGAACAACGCAAACTACATCCCGCTCTACGCCCAACTCACGTCTCCCGCCACCGATGCGGCTAACACCCCCGTCTGCGACCTTAAGCTCGCGAGCGTCACGAGCGGCCAGATAATCTTCATGCCTTTCACCATAACCCCGGAATCTGCAGCGCTTTCCAACGTCGACCTTTCAATCGCGGTGAGCTCGGCGACCAACAGCACCCAATTCACCATCGCATACAACGTCCCGCTTGTCAACGCCACCAACTCGGCAATCACACCTTCTAACGTGACCTGCGGAGAGCCACCGGGGTCCTAGTTCGCTTGGCCCGGCACGCTTTTTAGCGAACCCGTTGAGCTGGTCTCATCCTACAAGCTTGAGTCGTAAGAGCCTGATTCTCCTCGCCGCACTCCTTCTCCTGCTTTCCCCCGCCTCCTATGCCTCTACTACCAGCAGGTCCCTTGTCCTGAGGGTGTACTCCGACGGCTACGTCGGGGTGTCTCAGACGCTGTCCGTGGACTCCAAGGCAACCTCCGTCCAGGTACCATTGCTGGCAACGCCGATCTACGACCTCGTTGCGACAGACCAGAACGGGTCCCCACTCTCATACGGCCCGCCCGGAGGGAAGAACATCACGGTCTATACCGTGGGCGCGACCGAGGTCAACCTGAGCTACGACACGGACAACCTTACCGCCAAGGAGGGGATTGTATGGACCCTGGCCTTCACAAGTTTGTACAACTCGACGGTGGTCCTCCCCCAGGACTCCACACTCGGGTCGGTCTCAGGGACCCCCTACTCGATCAACCAGACGGACATGTACCCCGAGATGACTTTGGCGTCGGGGACTTGGAAGATTAGCTACGGGGTCCCGATCAGCGTTACGACGACTTCCACGTCTCAGGGACCCAGCACCACTGGAGGCTCGGGGGGCCCGTTCGGGCTTTCTGCCCAGGAGGCATGGGAGATTGGAGGGGCCGCCGGCCTGATTGTCGCCGTCGCTCTGTTGTACTGGTGGTGGAGGAGCCGCCGCGTCATCTCATCGGCGGAGGGCCTCAGGCAAGACGACGTCCAGGTCCTGAATTTCATCAGGGAGAACGGGGGGAAGGTGCTCGAACCGGAGATCAGGATGAAGTTCGCCCTCCCTAAGACTTCGGCCTGGCGCCAGATCAAGCGTCTGGAACGGCTGGGGTACGTAAAGGTGACGAAGATCGGATCCCAGAACCAGATAGAGATACTGAAGGAGAAGGGGGAAGGGGCCTAGGAGTCAGGCGCTGACAGATGCCGCAGCCTGCAGCTCAAGGCTGGCCTGTGCCAAAGCCGCTGCACCCCCCGAGATGTTCAGGTTGGTAAGGAGCTGAAGGGACTGGGTGATTTCGGCCTGCCCGGACGCGGCTTCGGAAACCCTGGCCCGGGTGTCGCTGCTGACGTAAGCCATCGCGTTGGTGACCGCCGTGGCCGAGGCGCTGGTTTGGGTCGTAAGTGACGTCCCCGCGTTACCGATTGCGCCAGCGCTCTGAGAGAATCCCGCAATGGTCGAGCTAATCAAGGCGGATGCCGATGTGTCGAAAGACTCGGCCAGCTGGACTGTCATCTGGACTGAAGCTGCAATCTGGGAGAGTGATGCGGATGCCGTTGCGTTGAGGAAGGCAGTTCCTTCAATGGACACCGAGCGAGCGTTCGAAAGGATGCCGCCTGGGACAGGAACGCTGACCTGGGCGGATGCCACTGCCGCTGTCATGGACGTAATGTCCGTCTGGACTGTTCCCATGGCCGAAGACGCTTGCTGGATGGAGGCGTCCGCGGCGTTCGCTGTCTGGGATACTGGCAGCGACAATACCGCCTGCACTTGGGATATCCCCTGGAGCGCTGGACTGCTAAGGTCCGCCGCGACCGCCTGATAGGAAGCGAGATAGTCACCACCCGCAGTCTGGGCTGACGATGAATCGCCGTTCCAGGTGCCGAGGTAGGCGCCGTAGTTAGAAATCTGCGCCTGTGAGAAGCTCCCTATCCAGTTGTTGACACTGGTCAGGGCGTTATTGTATGAGGTCGCAGCGGCCATGGACGCCTTGATGTCGGTGACGACGTTGGGGAGCGAGTTGATCGCCGAAAGGGCCAGTAGGGCCTGCAAATCCGTGTAAAGCTGAGCCTCCGTGGACTGGGCCGCGGTTGCGGTGGAAGTCACCCCGTTGGTGTTGACATGTGCGATCGCATTTTCAAGGGTCAAAGCCGAGGAGCCCGCGTTGGCGATTGCAGACGCCTGGGGTTGGGTGTAGCTAGTCCAGCTTGTCTGGTACGCGGTGAGGTTTGCGGTGACTGATTTCTCGGCCTCGATGGTCGCGTTCGCCTTGGCCGAAAGGGGCTCCAGGACTGCGCTGACGTAGGCGCTCCCCCGCATGGAGTAGCTGTAGGCCGCGATGACGGCAAGGTCTGACTGGCTGGCGGCGTTCACTTCAGTCCGTGCCATTCCGATAAGCGTGGAGGCCTGTGACACGCTGGCGTTTGCATTCGCCTGGCCGTTGGACTGGACCAGGATGGTCGCTGCCTGTTCCAGATGCAATCTTGCTGCGGATACCTGCGCGTCGAGGTCGGCGCATGCCTGGGCGAAGGCATTGGAGCCGGTGGCGGTGGTCCCCGAGCTGGCGCACGCCCGAGCGCCTGCGGACGCCACGACATTGGCTGTGGCGTTGACCTCGGCTACGGCGTCCACGGCAGCGGCGTAGTCCACGTAGGCTGTCAGCCCGGCGTCAGTCAGGGCTGCGCCTGCGGTGATTGAAGCGTTGGTGTAGTCTTGCATCGCCGCCTGAGCCGACCGGATCCCCCCGGTGATGTCTCCCCCCGGCTGCGCGTCTGCCTGGGCAACGGCCAGGAGCGAGTCTCCCTGGCTCAGCTGGGCCCCAGCCGAACCGACGGAAAGCCCGTGTGCTACTGCGAAGTCGATGGTGGAGTTGGCGTAAGCCCTGGAGGTCAATGCAGCCGCGACGAGGGCCTGAAGCTGGCTCTGCGTCCCGACCTGGACGCCGCCCTGCCCGACGACGACCACCGAGGTGTAAATCCCGGCGGCCAGGATGCACGCGATCACTGCCGGAAGCAGCTTGCGCGAAGTCGGGGGCCTCATGGTTGTAGGTTACCGCCATAGGGGGATAAGGAACCCTGTGGAACGCCCGTTCCAAGCCTTGAAAGCGGCTCCATCAAGAGCCCCCGTTCCTGAAGTATTCCTCAAGCACCCAGATGCTGTAGTCGAGCTCGACGAGCTTCTGCACCTCGTCCTCCCTCTCTTTCATGAGGAGCCTGAGCTGGACCGCCTTGAAGGACTTTGACGCTTCGGGGATCGTCTCCTCCGGGGCGACCTCTATTGGACGTGAGACGCCCGCAGTAGTTTCTCTCATTTTGGACATTTCTTGAAACAAAAATGGGTGGCCTAGGTGGCCACCACGGTGGTACTGGCGTAGGTGTTGGCTCCGATGGCTGTGACGATGTACTCCTGTCCTGCTACGATGCCGGATGACTGGAGGTTCGAGTTGGCGACAACGTCGCCGCTGTAGTTGAGGGTGCTGGAAGAACCGGACGTCACCGTCGCCCCGCTGTTGAACATGCTGGACGCCTGGATTGCCGATGACTGCTGCACCGCGCCTGAACCGCTGACAGCGAAGACTGCGGAGTTGTCGAGGGATGCAGGGAGTGACGACGTGGCGTATGCTGATGCCGAGATCGGGGTGATGATGATCTCCTGGACTTGGGCGCTGGCGCTCCCAGAGTTCTGCATCTGGAGGGCCATTGAGCTGCTCGATAGGGTAGCTGCGACATTGAGATTGGTGCTTGTCTGGCTGACGAATGCGCTCCACCAGGCCTGACCTGAAAGGTCGACTACCGCCCCAAGGCTGAGCGAGATGGTGGAAGCAGCCTGCGGAGGGACGCTCGTGGCTTCTGCGGAGGCTGTGAACACGAACTGAGGATTGGATGTAGTTGCCGTGTTGACCACGAATGTCCTGAGGTCTATGACGGCCGCAGCCGAGGAGCCGGAGGATACCTGGACTTGGCTCTGGGAAGTTGCAGAGACGGTGCTAGAGGCTACTGTGGCAGCGTAGGTCTGTCCCTGGTAGACGACTTCGACCGAGTCGATGTTGAACCTGAAGGCGTCGTAGGAGGCGGCACTGACCTGGGACGTTGCCAAAGTCTTTGCCGTGCCCTGGGAGGCCATCAGGTCGATCGTGCCGGAGCCGCTGACCTGGGTCCAGCCGCTGGCCATGCCTGATCCTGCCTGGTGCGCGTATACCGAGCTGTATGATGCTGTGGCGCTGCTGACGCCTGCCGAAGTCACCGGGGGATCGGTGCCCATGACTGAGAGCTGACCTGAGCTGGTTGGACCTTGTAGTGCGACCACGGCGGCCAGTACCAGTCCGAAAGCAGCCGCGATCGCGATTGCCGCGACATATGTTTTCTTCATCGGCCTGCCTTTTCGGGGCGGGGGAGATTAGGAACCCCGAGGAACAGGCGTTCCCGAACGGGTTGGAACGGTGCCGTGGGAGGACAGGGTAGGGGGGGCCCTCTCAGGCTCCTTGCGACCGAATAATCGCGGCAGGGAGGCCGTCAGCCTCCCCGAGGCGCCTCAGACGAAGCTCTCTGCAGTCGTCCCCACGAGGGCCCTGCAGAATAGCGATACAGAATCCTCTTTTCTTTTATAAATCGACAAGTAACCTGAGGGTAACCATGTATCGAAAAGGCACATCCGCTCTAAGCGCAGCAGAGGTCCAGTCTCTGGAGACCAGGTTCAAGGATTTCGGGGAGGCCGCTTCCGACTTCGTGAGGATGGTAAGCGCGGAGAAGGGCTTCTCCTACAGGGGGGACGCAAGGTCGGTGAAGGTCAACCTGGAGGTCATGAAGAAGGTCTTCGGCAAGTGGTCCATCGAGATAATCCTCTCCACGTACTCCCTGAAGTCCGTTGGGTTCGGAGACCTGAGGCGCCTCCTGGATGGGATAAGCTCCCGGGTGCTTTCGAAGAAGCTCAAGGACCTGGAGGAGTTGGGGTTCCTGGAACGGAGCGTGATCGAGTCCAGGCCCCCGAAAGTCAGGTACGCCCTCTCGAAGAAGGGAGAGCTCCTCGCCAAGCTCGGGGAGCCGGTCATACTCTACCTGAGGAACTCGGTAGGGTAACGATGCATCCTAGCTGACTATCAGTTTCCCGCTCTGCATCGCCCAGTGGACGGCGCATGGTATTTCGCAATAGACCCTGAAGGTCCCCGCGACGTTGGCGACGAACCTCACTGTGAGAACCTGTCCCGAGGCCACGGAGACGAGTCCGGAGCTGTAATAGTGGTCGATCTGGAAGCCATGTGGCTCGCCGGGGTCAGCATTACAGACCACGATGGTGACGTTCTGCCCCTGCTTGACGTTCATGACGGGCCACGAGTTTTGCGGCACCCCATGGTCGATGCTGTCGTTATAGCCGAGTATGCTCGCTACGATCAAGAATCCCCCGACCGGCTTCACACAGCCGGAGGGGAGAGTGACCGTGGGAGTGTTCGATGACACGGTGTTAAGCCCGGGAAGGAACAAGGCTGTAAAGGCCAAGGCAGCCACGAAGAGGACGGCGACCACGAGCACCAGTAACTTTGAGGAAGGCAAGTGGCTCCTTTACCGTATCACGAGTGAAGCAGTGCGGAGATGAACAGGAAAAGGAAACCGAGCAGAATCGCCACTGCCACTTTTAGAGACGTCCAAGATTGGTTTCCCGTTCCCGTAGCGTATAACCCCTTGCCGACCCTCGCGAGGGCGTATATGGAAGTTCCAAGCCCGAGCGCGTAGACGTAGCTGTTGTCGAACGGGGAATAGTAGCCCGCTATGGAGCCCACGACGGCAGGGGCCACAAAGACTGCGGCCAGGGCGAGAGCGTCAATGACCTTCCCCGAGGAATTCCTGCTCCCTGGACGAGCCAAGGCGACATAGCATGCGGCCGCGACGGTGGGTTCGAGTATCTTGTGGAGCACCCACGAGACGCTGGGGGCAATCCCGCCGAACGCGTCAAGGATGTTGTTGTATGGGGTCTGGGAAGCGGTCGCGCCGAACGCCTCGCCCTCGGCCATCCCGTGTAGCCCGAGCGCCAGGGCAGCCAGGAGAGCGATGAAGATGCCTACGGTTCCGGAAGAGTCTCCATTGAATATGGCACCGCCTACCCCCATGAAGATAACGAGGCCAAGGACGAAGAGAAGGACCAGCGAGACGAGGTAGGCGCTAAGTGTGAACCCGCTGTTCACGTCGAGATAGTTCGCGCCTCCGAGGGTGTCCGTGAAGTACCAAAGGTAGACGCCTAGCGCGAAAGCGGCAATCAGCCTGGCGCTGACCCACTTCGACAGTGCGACGATCAGGGATATTCCCACGAACGCCGAGGCGAATGTAACTGCAGCGAACTCAAGGTCAGTGATGCCGAAGGGTAACGTGAGCTTTCGTCTCTTGCGGCTTTATTTACAGTTTATTTCGATAAGGAGACGTCAGGCGGACCTTGAAGGCCCTCACATGCTAGCAGGAGACGAGCCCATCGCCGCCCCCGACGGTGGTCCCAGAAGAGACTTCGCAGCCAAACCTGTCATCGCATAATTCAGCACGTACATGCTGATACAGACGGGGCAGAGAGCGTGGATCACTCCGAGCTCGAGGTACCATAGGTAGAGCGTGAAGAGATTCCCCACCATCAACAGTGGGAGAAAGACCTCCCCTTTGAGGGCCCCCGTGCGCCTTCCATACCAGACGCCCAATGCGACCATGAGCGGGAACCAGATCAACCCGTAGACGAACATTGAGAGACCGTAGGGGCCTGGGGGAAAGGTGGTGTATCCGCTCTGGAACACGTTGAGGCAGGACACGAACGAGTTGACGTTGCACACCCCTGTCCCGGGAGCCGAGTATGAAGTGATTTCGTCGTAGCCGTGATAGATTGCCACTGCGATTCCGACGGCCGCCAGGATGACGAATGCCCTGGCAAGACGATTCATTGCGAATCAAAGCGGTCTGGCGGGACGGCCATGAGCGTTGACGTCGAACCACTAGGGCCGGCCGATGTGTACGCGAGGGTCAAAGTAGCGTTGGGCTGAGAGCAGACCGATGAAGGCTGGTTGCCGTCGAGGGCGCAGACGGCGCTGATGAAGTAGTTCGCCTCCCCGAGGATGGCCTGGGAGGTCGTGCTCCCTGGGGTGTTAAGCTGGGTCATGACCTGGGTCCAGTTCATGCCCGCGAGGTCAATCTGGCCGATTCCACCCGAGGTCCCAGTGACCAAGTAGTTGTTCCCAAAGTCGACGAACGGGATCCCGCCGCTCGAGTCGTACTGGGTCCACAGCGAATTCTCATCGGTGGTCAGAGGCTGGTAGATGTTCTGCGACCTGTCGTAGTGCTCCACGGCCACGAAGGAGACGTAGCTGCTTGTGTAGCTGGAGTTGGCGAAGGTGAAGGTCGGGGTGTTCGGGTTGACGTCGGACCCTGAAGAAAGCATGTACTGCAGACCGGTGAAATTCCCGAACTTTGAGAACGCTATGATCATGCTCCACCTTGTGACCGCACAGTAGGGGCAGAATTCCCCGCCGATGTAGAGCACCTCGGGCTTGCCGCTGCTGGTAAGCGCGCTCCCTGAGATCGTTGAGGGGGCCACCGCGGAGCCTTTCCCGACGTCTGCAAGTATCGTGCTGCTGAATCCTGCCAGCTCCTGGTGCAGCGATGAGCTCACTGGGGTCCCGATGTACGATGCGTACGGGTCGTTGAACGAAGCCGTGATTAGGTATGCAACTAGGATCACAGCGATTACCGCGACGAGGGCGGAGGACCACAGGATACGCCTCCTTCTGCGGCGCGCCTTCAGCGTGGCCTTGATGGACAACTTTGGTCTGGACCCCCTGGCCCGGGTAGATAAAACATGACGCATTTCGAGAAGCCCCTCAAATCCGGCATGGCGAGAGCTGAAAAAGCAAGTGTCCCAGTCAGCGTTCCCCTTTCCAGTCAGCGTGGAGCGACGTATGTGACCCTCTGGCCCACTCGACGCGGTGGACAGGACACCGGGGACCCGCTCGCTTCTACGTCCAGAACATCGTCGACTGGAAGTAGGTGCTCTGCAAAGAAAGGACGGTGAAGAGCACAAGGACTGGGATGATAAGCTCCTTCTTCATCCCCCCGAACACCAGGAGCACCGGCCAGGCTGATAGCATGAGGCGCGGCCCAGACATGTAGGCAGTCCCCACGAGACTCAGCACGAAGAGCATGAAGGCGGAAGAATACAGAGCCAACCCTTTGTCGATCTTCCAGAGCGGGAATCCGAGTGCGAGGAAGGTAAGGGTGTACGGGTACCTAAGAAGCAGCTGACTCACCGGGTCCCCCTGCGTTGAAAAGACGCCGCCGTTGAAGAAGTATTGGAACTGCGCGATCGGATTGGCGACCCCGGTCCCCCAGGGCTCCTGGGCTGTGAAGATGGAGAATGGCTGCCCGGACCTGACATCGAGGGCGTACATCCACAGCACGAAAATGGCGATCGGAAGGGCCAGCCAGAGGAAGCCTAGCCTGGACACCCTGCCGGCCGCTGTCCATGATTTGGGCGTCCTGCCGGGGTCATCCCTCTGACCTCGCCGTTTTATTATGACGTTGTTCAGCGCCAGTATGCCCATAAGAAGGACAGGCACCAGCAGGCTCTGGTAGCTAGCGAGGACCGAGAGGCTCGCCGCGATCCCGGCGAAGAGGTATCTCGACTTCAGGAAGAAGAAGACAGCGAGTATGGCGAAGAAGAGGTACACAGGTTCGCTGTAGGCCACCAGCCCGTAGGTCACAAAGGTGGGAAAAGCGCAGAACGCCAGGGACGCGCATAGCGCCTCTCGAGGCTGGAAATAGATCTCCGCCACGTGGTAGAAGGCCACGACCGTGAGGACGGAAAACACGTTCGCGACGAACGCTCCCGAGAGGAGCCAGTTCCCGAGAAGGCTGTTGGCGAGCCGGATGAACCCAGGATACAACGGTGCGAACGCATAGCTGCCGTTCACCCCTCCAGTAGGATACCCGTTTTGGGCGATGCCGACGTAGAAGGCGGAGTCCCATTTGGTGGAGAGCTGTTGGAGGACGCTGCCACCCTCGAAAGCTCGGATGAACCCAGCGATATATCCTTCAGGACAACGCTCGCCAGGATAAGGAGGAGCAGGTTCGTGCCCTTTGCCTTCAAGAAGCATGCCAACCTTGAGTCGTGTCCTCACGCAAGCCAGCAGACCCGCCGGGGACGGCCATCATCCACGGGGCCGAGAGTTGAATCTCCCTATTTCAGGCTAGTTAGCAGAACGGTCTTCCTCTGGAGGGCGTGGAGGGTCGCCGTAGCTCGTAAAGTTCGGGATGAACCTTCGAAGGGGTAGACAAAACATGAATTTGAGAAGCCCATGCGAAGGCGGCTAGACTGACCGTGGGATCGCCCCGGTCAACAGCAGATAACCCAGGACTCCCCAAATCAGGATGGCCGCGACCACAGGTCCCCAGAAGGATGCTTTCGACACCTTATGATGAAACATCCTGGCGCCAGCTATGATCCCGATGAAGCCGCCTACAAGCGCTATCTCGTGGAGGGTTCGTTCGCTAACTCTGTCTTGGTGCCGTCCATGCTCTTGGCTGACCGCCAGATGCTTGTCGTAGCCCATCAGGGCGAAGCCGAACAGGTCCCAGAGCCACGTCCAGAGGATGAGGTTCAATGGGGTGAGGAAGGAGAGGTCTATCACAGAAGCTCATCCCGAAGCTTTTGCAATTGAAGGCCCGACCTGCCTGTGTCTTTCATGAACAGTTTCAAGCGCCTCTCCCTCCCTAGATGACCCCTATGACGCCGGCAGCTGATATTGCTGGAAGAGTATTCTGCTCCCAATTGTCGGATGTTAGCACAACTGTTACGGGTCCGAAGCATGCGTCTGCGAATTCTTGGCCCCCGTTTCATTGGCTCGCACAACCCGACATCCGGCCCGTGGCCGAAGATTTCTGGAGAGCGAAGTACGACGAACACGACGTGGCGATGTACAATCGCCTCTTGGAGATTCTCAAGCTAACAAAGGAGGGACGCAACGGGGACCAGATCGGGCGCCAGCTCCATATGAACAACGTAAGGAAGTATATCACCGGCGAGAAGGAGTCATTCCTCACCCATCTGAGAGCGGAGCATGACAGACTCGGTTCGCCCAAACCTGGTCACAAATGGCTACCGCTTCGACTCAAGCCCAGAGGGACACCCGGGGACGAGTGGATTCAGGTGCCCACAGAAATCAAGAGCTTCGACGACATCTCGCACGTTCTCGATCAGCTCGAACCCACGGAGGAGAGCTACCAGCTGATGGAGCAGTTCGGATACAAGTCGAGAGACGAGCTCATCCAAGACCGGGCGAATCATCTTGGGTTCCTGATGGGGACGCTCCTTGGTGACGCAGGGAAGGACCTGAAGAGCGAAGGCAAGTTCCCAAGCTTAAAGGCATTCCTGGTGCTATCAAAGGCCAAAGAGAACAGCGAACGGTTCGGGGAGTTCACTTCACTGACCGTGAACTCCGCCCTAGGCCTTCGCATGCACCGGACCAACGACCTCCCGGCTTCAGATAAACGGTACAGCAAATCAGAGTGCTTCGAGTGGCTCGCACAGACATCCCCCTTATTCGCATGGATATTCCATATCATGATGGGGCTCAAACGCGGCGAGAAGACGACCAACGACCCGTTGAGAGCAGATTGGCTATTCGATACACCCATAGGCTCTCAAATTCACTTCCTACAGGGGCTCTCAGAGTCAGACGGATGGGTCAACCCAGGCAGAGACATCGTCATTATCGTGGCTTCGCCGAACGAGGCTCTACTTGACAAGATCTTGACAGGCATGGGGATTCAACATTTGTTCGAGAAACAGAAGGTCAACATCGTCCTGTTCAGCACATTATCGGGGCTGAGGTTGCCGATCTTCAACGAGAGAGCCAACACCAACAACTACCAGAACCTCGTTATCATGGCAAACGCGAGGCGATTCGAAGAAAGGGTACCCCTACCAACCTGGTTTCTTGACAAGATAGGGCCCATCCTTGAAAATTGCACGAACTACGACCAGTCATGCCTTGAAATCGCGAGAGACACCAGCTGCAAGATAAGCAACCAGACCGTCAAGAAATACTCAATACTAGTGAAGTAAACACACTTCCTCCCTCTCTCTTTTTTTCTCCTTGGGGGCCATAAGGGAAGACTGAATGAAAACATGGACCCCAAAATGAACAGACTTGTGTTCGCCCTTGGAAAGTGGACCGTATACTTCTGGGCGTGGGCCAAGAAGACCATACAGTCGTGCGATAAGGTGATGATCTATCGGATTCTGGTCATCGACCCAGCGGGAAAAGTTGTCATGGAAGATGACGACGAGAAGACGATTGCGGTCTTCCCGGGGAGGATGACCAAGAAGGCAATGAGGGAGGCCGTGAAGAGCTTCGCTATCATGCAACTCTCACGCAGCAATCCGTTGATCAGGATACCCTTGGAGAACGTCGTATACAGGAAACCGAAAGTACTTGACAGGATTCTGGGGAGAGCGAAGCCACAACTGAAGGACCTAAGATGACTGCTTCGAGGTCTTGGGGTCTACCAGCCTAACGACAGAAGGTTCGTGATCTAGGTGCCTGTTATCGGCTGGATGGGAAGCGGCTCACCATGCTCCCCAGCTGCGCATCCGCAGCCTTGCACGTGGCCGCCGCGTCTCAGTGTCCCTCTGTAGAGACCATCTTCAAGCTTCTTGCCGGTCTTGGCTTCCCACGCTTCAATGGGCATTCCGTACTTCTGCTGTATCCTATCACGATACCATTCTGGCACGACATTAAAACTGCAAAACGGTATGATCCTCAGGTCTGGCGTGAGGTAGTGGATGTCGCAGCGCTGCAGCCTCTCCTCGTCCTGGTTATACTTGTCCTGGAAGTGCATCATCCCGAGGAACATGCTCTTCAGGTGGAACTGGCCTATGGCCGTGTAGTCATGCTTGATCAAAGCGTCTGTGAGGAGCTTCGCGAAGCTCAGGCTCTTGGGCTGCTTCTCCTTGTTCACGAACGAGGAGAGCCTGGTGAGCACCTTCGCGGCGACGACGTAGCGGTTGGTGCCTGAGTAGATCTCCTCCTGCTTCTCGTCGAGGTACTCAATCATCCCCGCGATGTCTACGAACTCGGGGAGCGGCACGAGGCGCTTCTTGTCGGGATCGTTGAAGACGTAGGTCCCTGCGCCGCATGCGAAGTGTATCGACAGCTCATACTGCTCTTTCTTTGTGAAGGCCTCTATGAAGCCCGTTACAGGTGAGCACGACGGGACAGGGAACCAGCCGTCCTTGGTGATCTCACCGTTGGTCTGCTCCTCTATCCTCTCGATGCAGTCGGGAATCGTGATGCGGTACTTCGCCCTCTCGGTCTTCGTCAGCCTTCCCGTCAGTGACACGGGCTGGAAGTTCACGGCGTGGACTGCGTCGATGTTCTTCTGGCCGAAGCGGATGATGTCGCCGAGCTCATGGTCGTTGATCGATTTGATGACCGTCGGGACGAGGACGACGCCGACCCCCACCTTGCGGCAGGCGTCGATGGCGTAGGGCGCCTCCCAGTGGTTCTTCGGATTGGTCTTCGGGGAGACTCCGTCGAAGCTCATGTAGAGGTTAGAGACACCGGCGTCCTTCAGTCGCTTCGCAAGCCCCGGGTTGAGGGCCAGGTTGATCCCGTTGGTGTTGAGCTGGATGTGGTCAACCCCTTCCTCCTTGAGTATCTTGATGATGGTCGGCAGGTCTTCCCTGATCGTGGGTTCCCCGCCAGTGATCTGGACAGAGTTGCCAGCCACAGGCCTTTCGGCCTTCAGCGAGCGCCCCATCTCCCTGATCTGGTCGAGGGTGGGCTCGTAGACATACGCGCCTTCCAGACCTTTCTTGACATAGAAGAAGCAGTACCAGCATGTCAGGTCGCACCTGTTGGTGACGATGATGTTGGAGAGGCCGGTGTGCGACAGGTGGTTGGAGCAGAGGCCGCAGTTCGCCGGGCAGGAGCACACGTCCATGGGAACGTTGGCTGCGTGGGTCCCCTTGCCGTCCTTCCAATAGCGCGAAAACTTGCTGTACATTTCATATGAGCCGAAGTAAAGCTCCTCGGTCTCGCCGTGTTCGGGGCACGTCTTCGTCATCCAGACCTTGCTGTCCCGCTCGAAGACGATCGCGGGGAGGATGCGGTTGCAGTCCGGACATATCGACTGCGTCTGGCGGATGAAGTTCCCCTTCGAAATCTCCTTCTTCAGTTCTAGACTGACGTCTGCGATTTGGGCCAAAACAGATATCGCCTTCGAAACTCCCTAGCCGCCAGAGGATATAAGCATTTTAACTTCTCAGAGGGTGAAAGGTTAAGACTTGGCACTCTTCTTCCCCTTGGGAGGGAGTGAAGGCTGTACACCAGGGATGCCGATCATCTGGCGGGACGGAGTCATTATCAGCAGGGTGCCGCAGGCTTTGCACTTGTAGTAGGTGTTGACTCCGTCGTCGGTCTTCTGGTTGCCGACGAATTCGAGCTGTTCATGCTTGCAGTCGGGCAACGAGGGTTGCTCGGGCGGGATGAGATTTACGCTTTTGGGGGCTCCACGGCTGTTGGGAGGGAAGCGGCCTGAGCCTGAGCGAAAGGGCAGTTGCGTCCCTGGAGGAGCTGGGGCTGACCGGGAGCGAGGTCAAGGCATACGTGGCCCTCCTCAAGGGAGGGACGATGACCGCCAGCGACGTAAGCAGGGAGGCGAGGATACCCTACTCGAAGGTGTACGACGCCCTCGAGTCGTTGCACCGTCGCGGTTGGGTGGAGGAGCAGAAGAGCAGGCCGATAGTGTACACTGCCAAGCCCCCTGACACCGCTCTTGAAGAGCTGAAGTCGAGGCATGAGACCGAGAGGAAGGAGAATGAGCAGGTCGCGCTGGAGGAGCTGATGGGGATCTATGTGAACAGGGGGGAGCAGGAGAAACCTGACATCTGGATAATGCGGGGGACCAACGAAATCCTCTCCAGGGTGAAGAACCTCCTGCTGAACTGCAGGGCTGAGCTCCTGATCGCACTCCCTCCCCAGCTTGTCTCCTTCACTGACAGGATAGAGCCTCTGATGGCCATGCTGAAGGAGAAGGGGGTGAAGACCATGGTCCTCACTTCGCCTGAGATAACTGAAGAGTCCGCGTCAAAGCTGGCCAAGTACTCGGAGTTGAGGACGAGGAAGACGATGTACGGAGGGGGGCTCATTTCCGATTCCAGAGAGGTGGTCCTGCTGCTGGCAGGGGGTGATCAGGGGAGCCTTCCCCTCGCTATCTGGGCGTCTCACCACGGCCTGGCGAGCTTCGCCAAGGACTACTTCGAGTTCCTATGGAATTCCCCGGGGACCTCCAAGCTTTGAGCCGGAGACCCGGGGTTAGGGACGAGACCGATGTAGTCGAGAGGCTCGGGAGCGAGGTCGGTCTGTCCGAGGAAGATTCGGTGCTCTACCTGAAACTTCTCCGCCAGGGGGAGCTCGACGTCTCCGAGAAGGAAAGAGCCTCCATGCTCCTGGAGAGGGGGATGGCGATAATTTCAGGGGATGGAAAGAGAATCATCCCTGTCCACCCAAGGCTGGGGATAGCCAACCATTACAGGACGTGGAGAGTGGCGATGGTCAGAGAGATCAACGAGAGGAGGATGCGGGTGGACAAGCTGATACTGGAACTCATACCTCTCTATGAGGCCGCAACGGAGCGCACGTCCAGTTCCAAGATTGATTGACCCCGCGGAGGACATAACCCGACCGAGACATTGTGCGTTAAATTGAGATTCCCTGTGAATCATGGGGTCACCGTACGCAAATCAAATCGAATGAGGGGCAGCCAAAGCCCGATTTCAGCGGACCAGATTCTGTATTGCCCCCCAACTCGTCCAAGACGTATCCAACGTGGGAACAGCTGGCGGGATATTTCGATGGCGATGGCGATGGCGGTGTCTCGATATTCCTTTGGAAGTTCGTTGTATCGTTTTACATAGATTTCGCCGATCAGTGTGAGGGTCAGTTAAGGCAAATCGTTGCATTCCTGCGAGTCCAGGGTATCAATACCGGGACTGTGAGGAAGGCAAGCGGGGTCAATGCACATACCCTGAGAATAGCCGATCAAGCATCGGTGGTGAGAGTAGCCGAAAGACTAGTCCCTTTCTGTTTCAAGAAGAGAGCTGAACTGCTGACATTGCTAGAATACCGAAAGCTCGACTTGGTCACCGGGTCAGAGGTTCAATCAAGGTTCGAGCACTATGTCATGGTAGGAATGCGGGAGCGGCACGGGAAACGGCCCTTCAGACCAATGCCGTGGGCCTTTAGCATAGGATTCCGCCTCTCAAGAATGGGCCGCAGACGCCATCCGCGAAAGCGCTTTGTCTTGAGCGAGGCCCAGAAGAGAGAGGCTCGCGAAAGGCACAATGTTTTTGGGGAGTCTGTCAAGGCGCTCAGTTTGTCATATGGGTTATCGAGGTCTGCGATGTGGCGGGTGCTGAAGAGTGAGTAGCATCTCATGTAATCACAAGGAGATCGTGTTTATCGGCATGGTAAATGTCAATCGCGACAACTACCTGCAGGGGGTAGTGGACGTCTGGAGGTGCAGGAGCTGCAGGAAGCTCTTCTGCGACGACAAGAGATACGGAGAGCCCCTGAAGGCCAGTGTTGGCTTCGAGACAATCCCTGAGGACGAGGAGTGGGGGATTCTGACCTGCACTACCATGAAGGACGTCTTCATGAACAGCCTGGGGGTCAAGCCAGGGAAGAAGATAACCCACGCCTGCAGGGACGGCCAGGTCTTCGAGTTCATAGTCAGGAGCGACTACTCGCTGTCGCCGAAAGTCGCCAACCCGATACACGGGCTGTACCTGGTGAAGGACAACGTGAACAAGAACATCGAAGCAGGGTACTACAGGCTGACCACGAGATGACATCGCCGGTCAGAAGGGCCGCCGGCGCGCTGACAATCGTCGAAGGCGCCTGGCTGCTCTACTCCTTCTTCTACGGTCCAGTGGTGGGATTCACCTGCCTAGGAAATGGAGGTGGCTGCTCCCCGTTTCCCACCACGTACCTCTGGGCCTCTCTGCCCCTGGGGGTAATCCTTCTCATCGTGGGCGCCCTAGGAGTCTGGGGAGCCTCTGCAGCTTACACCGGAGGCATCATCATTTCAGTCGTCACCCTCGCGGTCATGGGTCAAGCGGTGGTCGCCGACGCGGGCTACGCGATCTTCCATTGGAGCAACAATGCGTCAGTTGTGGGGGCCATCCTGGCGGTAATCGCCATCGGCGTGAATTTGGCGGGGAAGAGGGCCAGGGGGGGCCTTTCAGAGCAAGCAAACCCCATGAACCTCCCCGTCTTCGGCTAGACCTTGAAGTTCGTGAAACCCTCGCTTGCTAGTATCGCTTCGACTTCAGCCTTCAGCCGGACGACATCGAGCCAGCCGTATTTCTGATTCCGATAGTCCAACTGTCTTACCGCACGCCTGAGCACTCCAAGCGCGACCTCCCGCTCCCCCTTCTGATGGTGGACGAATGCCGCGCAGACGAGGATGATACCTTGGAGGAGTCGCTTCTCCTCTCCCTGCCTTTGCCTCCAGAGCCCTTCTAGGACTTCGTGGCATTCCCAGTAGCGCTCCGCGTTGAAGAGCGCTCTAGCCTTTGCGAGGGTCTCGTCATCAGTCAAGTGCTCGGGGGCCCTATTGAGGTCTGTGACGAATTCGAAGGTCGCGATGGGCTGGGCAGCCGCCATGAAGATCTCAAAGTCTCCCCGAGAGGGACAGAAGATGTCCACTTCGAGGGCGCCGTAGGAGGTCTGCTTGGGATTCCTAGCTTCCACCCCCACGGACTTGGACAGAGCCCTGATGGAACTGAGCAAGTCGCCTGGGGAGGGTTCCTTACGGATGAGCCTAACGAGGAAGCGCAACTCCTTCGGGCGCGCCCATTTGCAACGCTTTAATGTTGAGTTGATGCGTTCACCGTCGTGGGTGATGACCGGATTAGCTTGTATGATTCCATGATTTGGATCTTGAGTAGGAGAACCCACATAGTTCACTGGGCTAGGGCCAAGACGAAACTCGCAGCTTTGATGGGATGGTGGGGGGCGCGAATTAGTTTCGGGTGACCCTCCCCTCGCTGGAGTTTCCTCTAGCATTTAGGATATCAGTGTCACGTGTGTGCCGAACCAACCCATGCTAGAGCGTAACTCATCCGCCGAAGAAAGACTGCTTCCTCCCTACACGACTTGGGAACAGGCCAGCGGCTACTCAGATGGAGATGGGGGAGTAGTGGTAAAGGTAGGAATGTATACTTTGGGCCTCTCGATGGATTGGGCTGACACATACCGTCCTCAAATTGAGGGAGTACACGCATTCCTGCGTAACCAGGGGCTCAGGTCATGCAAGCCCTACCCACTAGGCGAGACAAGACCAGTGTGGCACCTTCGTCTATATGCGCGACTTGATTTGCTCAAGGCGCTCTTCGCAATGGAACCCTTTCTAATCAAGAAAAGGGACCAAGTAGCCTCGGCCATAAGATACCTTAACGATGAGAGTACTGGCGAAGAGCTATAGAGAGTTTCAATCGCGCAATCGAGAAGGGAACCAGGTCCGGATACATCAAACATCTGCCTATGCCGTACACCCATAGCGAGGGGTTAGCAAAAGGAAGAGAATTTCTCAAACTAGGCCGGGGGCCCTTCAGAAAGTATCGAGCTAGCCGTAGTAGGGAGAACCCACGTCAGAGCCTGAGCAAAGTTACGTAAGATTCGGGAATGATTTATATCCACTGAAACGCGCCGCGGGTTCAGGCGACGTCACGTGGTGGAGCTCGACCTTACCTGCAACCTCGAAGGGTTCCGGAGGTTTCTCATCAACAGCACTTGCAGGAGCTTCATTCCCGAATCGTACCTGCGGGACCCCGAGGTGTTCCCCGAGAAGCAGGGAGACCAAGGATCGATCTACGTCGAAGCTGTGGACAAGGTGGACCTCAAGAAGATCAGAGACGTCACTTTCATCAACGCCAGAGACGTGCTTGGCATAATCTATACGTCGAAAAGCGGCAACACGAAGCTGAAGTGGCGTGAGCTCAGGGGGAGGATAGGTCGCATGTCGGGGACCGCCTCAGCCAACTCACTCGTGAACCTGTCGATGGCTCGGATCATTTCCCCCGACGATGTGGAGGCGATAATGGCGAACCAAGCCGGACAAGGCGAGGAAGCGCAGGGACCTGAGCAACAGACCGAAGGAGAGGCGCCACCTCAGACTGATACCCCTCAAGACTGAATCGTTTTCACCAAGCAAACCAAACGCAAATGGGATGCGTCTAGTTTATACCTGTGGAAATCTGGCTTTCGATTTATGGGACGAGTGAAGGTGAACAGGATAAGCGGGGTGACCGACCCGCTTACGGGGCTCCCAGCGAAGCAGATCGAGCTGGTCGAGGTCAGGGACGCAAGGAGGCCCGACATGTTTCCCACGAGCGACGAAGGTCGTGTAGTGCAGGGGATGATTTCACAGCTCCAGTCCATGGGGCTGATGCCCCAGATGCGCGAATTCGGCTTCTCTAAGGTGATCATGACGCTCACGGAATCAGAATATGACATGCTTGGGATCCGGCTGGACGTGAACGAGACCTACGAACTCGACATCAGGAACGGGTCTCTGACCCTCAAGAAGGTCACGGAAGGGACGTAGCCATCTCTCAAGAGGAGCTGGCTCCGCAGCCCGATAGTTTCGCCATTGTGTCGCCTTCAGGAGTTGGCTCTCAGGTCATGTTCATCATGTTCTCTTGAGCCTGCCCTTTGATTGCGTGACTACAGCGGGTTCAAGATTACCGTCCGGGGCGAACCTAGGTTCGCTTCGTTCTTTCAGAACCTGCGGGACAAGGCGCTGAAGAAGAGGCTTGATGCCGTGCTGAACGCGCTCAAGGAACGCCCTGATGCGGGAGACCTCGTGGAACGCTCACTTTGGCCCGATGAATACAAGAAGCTGGAGCTCGACAACCTCTTCCGAACCGAGGTCGGTAGTGACCAACGAATCACCTACACCATACGCATTGAGGGAGACTACCTAGATGTCGACGTAATTGAGTTCTTCAAGACCCACAAGGAATACGAGAAGAGGTTCCACTACTAACGGAGTTTGACATTGCGCTCGAAGAGTTCCTTCAGTTTCGGGTTGTCTGCGGCTACCCAGACTATCCTGTCGTCCTTGTAGATGATCTTGTTCGAGGCCTCAAGGTAGTCCAGAATCTGCTTGAAGGTCTGGTACTCCATCCCCTTGGGGAGGGACCTCCAGAGCTCCGTCCTGGTCGGATATTCTGCCTTCTTGAGCTGGTCCACTATCTCCTTC
>JACWAI010000086.1 GCA_014874415.1 Nitrososphaerales archaeon | reverse complement strand
GGGTAACAAAGCTTGGCTAAATGTGCGGGACTCAAGATCCGGCCTCGCTTCGGATGGGGCATCCCGTCCCTTAGGGGTTCGTGGGTTCGAATCCCACCCCCCGCACTGTACAAAACGGGTCGGAATGGGGGTCAGTAGCCGGGTCGAAGCCCAGTTAGAACCCTGTTTGGTAACTGGGTTTGAAGTGGATTTTGGCAAAGTCTGAACGCTGGAACCCCTTTGGGACGGAAGGCCGTTTCATCGAAAAAGGTGGGCGCAATGAGAGAATTCTGTACGCACGAACCCCTTCGTGGACGGAATGCTTCTCATGTTTTCCAGCCATGTCGATTCTTGCCGCCCAGTTTTGCCTGATTTGGGCCCTCCAAAATGGGGACGCTCAGATGGACGACACCTGTGTCTTTCGGAATTATTTCCGAGACCTCCTTCTCTAGAACCCGGTGGGGGGCGACACGTTGGTCAGGAATGACTGCGGGACAGGAGGAACTTGGTACGACGCTCCTCCCAGCAGGCCTGCCTGAGACGGGTCAAACGGCCTGAACCCAATCGAGTAGGCGGGGGAGTTGGCAGGGATGCTGAAGTTGGAACCCGCCGAATCCGCGAAGAGGGGATTGGCTACCACTGAGCCGGCATCCTCCCCCAAGGACTGCCACTGTTGGAATGTGTGCGTCTTTGTGGGCATCGAGGTGTAGAACGATACGGTTCCTCCGGTGTACCAGTAAAGGTTGGACGTGAAAAGGAACTGGCTGGAGCAGGTGGCGACGCACTCCCAAACCCCCCTTTGCATAGAGCCGGCCATGTAGGTGTTGTCGTAGTAGATTATGTCATGAGATACGAATATGGAACTCGCGTTGTCGTGGGTCCTGTCGATTATCCCTTCGCCTCCGAACGCTAAGATGCTATTGGTCACGGTGTTGTTGAAGCCGTCGTTCTGGTGGATGCTTGGGAACGAGGTGCGGTAGACCAGGTCGTCCTCCGCCACCACGTTCTGGCTCGTAGAATCGAAGTAGATCCCCCACCCTCCGTACCCGTGGATGGTCGCGTTGATGTCGGCGACGACATCGTGCACCACGTCGTTGCGTATCACGTTACCCTGGGCCGTGCCGCTGGCCGTGTAGAGGGCGCCGCCGTCCTCGGCCACACCCTGGTTGACGTCGAATGCAAGGACGTACTCCACGGTGTTGTCGTGGGCCAGCTGGGGGAGGGCCATGTTGTAGGCGTAGGTGCCCCCCACAGACACCGCGTTGGAATATGTCCCATATACGACGTCGTGTCCAACGAGGTTGTTGTGGGAGTTCAGAATATAGATTCCGTTCCCTCCTGGAAGGAATCTACCGATATCAGCTATCACGCTGTTCCAGATTATCGTGTACTGGGCGACATTAGAGTCCGTGTCCCCCTGCGATGGTGGCTTCCCCACCACCACCCCTCCCGCGCCCAGGTCGTAGAGCCTGCAGTCGTTGATTATTTCGTTGAACGGGGCGGCGACCGAGGGCTCGAACGGTCCCGTCCCCGTGAAGGAGACAGCGTAGGCGCTGAGGTGGGACATCGTGTCGTTGGCAAACGGAACATAGCTGGATTGAGTGAAGTTGATCGCCGCGGGGAGCTGGCCGGTGTTTGTCAATTCCTCTCCCTGGGGTGATATCCAGCCGGATGCCGGAACCACCCAGTTCGAATATGAGAAAGTCAGGCCAAGGAACTCGATATGGCTCACGCCGACCCCGAGGATCAGGGCCTGAACCTGGGGGGCAACGAAGGTTTCCATGTTCGGATCTTCTCCTGGCATCGCCATGTACAGGATTCGAGCGTTCGGTTTGTCAAAGTACCACTGGCCCGGGGCAAGGGATTCCATCGCGTTCTCGACAAGGTACCTGTGGCCCGTTATGAAGCCGTGGCACGTCCGAGTCCGAGCGGTCGTGCCGGTCAGAAAGGCCGTATCATTGGAAAGGTCGACCGATTTCAGCTTCATGACAGGCATCGTCCAGCATTCGAAATCGTCTATCTCGACGCTGTTCATGTCGTAGTATGAACCCTTGAGGTCCCCGGGACGGAACTGGAATCTGTCGAAGCATTCGTACCTCGTCCCGACCTGGACGCTGCATGCCTGACTCTTGTGGGCTGAATACACGGTCGCAGCGACGTAGAGGTAGGTCCCGTTCGTGGTCGAGGGGCGGTAGATACGCTGGCCGTTCTTCCACATCTGTTCGAAGTACTGCAGGCCCGACGCGGATGCCGCCCACTCGTTCCCTAACACCCTAGTCCACCCAACGAGTTGCTTCCCACCGCTCACTACGACAGGCGCCCCTGGCGCCGCTTCGTAAACAATCGGTGCGGCTTGGGTGCCTGAATCAGACGGAGTAAGCAAAAACGTCGACTGGAGTATGTATGTCCCACCTTCGATTTCGATTCCCACCGGGGTGTCTCTCGATGGCTGAAAGCTTTCCATTTCGTCCGCAGCGGACTGGGCCCTTTGAAGAGTCGCGAAAGGTCCATCAGTCCCTGCGCTGTTAGGGGCGGCCATGGTCCCACTCCAAGCATCGTTTCCGTTGGTTGCCACGTACAGGCTGGGCTGGACGAAGGATATGTTGCCTCCGGGCGTTACGGTGCTGACATAGGAAGTGGATGTGGTTGAGGTCCCGGTGCCGGTTGAAGCGCTACTGGATATCGAACTTGTGTATGAGGACGAAGTGCTCGAAATGCTGGAGCCACCTGATACCCCTGAGCTACTAGAGCCGCTGTTGCCTGGCTTTGGCCCGCTGCTCAGAGGGAAAAGGACAAGTGCGGCGGCCAGGCCAAGAATCAAGACAAGCGTCACCAGGACCACGGCCATCTTGTTCGCGCCTGGTTTGGTGCGCAAATCAGCGAAGTCCAACATCTTGCTACGTGCTATTAAACTCGTGCAAGTGCCTACGGCCCCGGCATCTACTCAGGTGACTTGGTCTCCACCTGCAGCTGGTGGAGGCAAGTCTCCATGCAAATGGATTCGCATGTCCATTGTTGGGGGTAGGCATACAACTTTCCACTGACTGGGGTAGGCACGTTCGAATTCCGCTCTTCGTATTCACGAAAGGAGTGGTTGGAACGGTCCGCAGGTCTAGTCGAAGATTAGCCTCCTCTGCTTGAACACCATGTTGTCGCGCCTCTCGATTTTGATGACGAGCTTTGCCACGTCCTCTTTCTTCAACACCTCGCTTCTCCATAGCTCTCTCAGCACCAAGGGCAGGCTCATGGTCTCTATGCCACGTGAGGACGCCTCGCTCCTCACGAGCCTGTCATTACTCAGCAGGAGGCATTCCCTAATCTTGGCCACCGAAAGGCACTCGCAGTCTGCCAATCCCAGCGCGGGTCTCTCTGCAATTTCACGTGCTAGCTCTTTCTCTCGTGGCGCGAGTTCGACCTTGGTCGGCGTTTCGAGAGTCTCGGTCGTGAACCCCAACTCCGCGGACCTCCCCATCTCGGATGCCGCCGAGGGACAAAGCAGAATCTTCGACTTCGGGAAGAGCTTTAGAAGCAGGTCGAGCTTTCCGACCTTTAGGAGCGTCGAGAGGATGTCTGTATCGACGACAACGTCCATTCATCTCATCTTGTTCATGAGCTGGTCTGCATCCTTGGCTTCCCGCTTGGTCGTGGTCAAAGCCCTCCTATGGCCCTGGCTTGCCAGGGCCTCCTTGAACTCGACAAGGGATATGTCCGCTATCTCTGCCGCCTTCCCCAGGCTTACCTCCTCTCTGTTGTAGAGTTCGATGGCGGCTGCCAGCCTGAGATTCGGCTTCTTGTCCAGGAAGGTCCTGAGTGCGTCCTTGACCACGTCCGACTTGCTCGAATAGTACCCTGCCCTGACGAGGGCGTCTATCTCCCTCTTCACCAGCTCCGGGATGTTGTAGCTGGAAGGCATGTTCGGTTCAGGATTCATTGATAACTGTTATCATATATACCTTCCCCTACGAAAATGTATTGCTTGACGGGAAGAGTAACCTGAAACTGATAGGTGAACTGGTAGTGGGAAGAGACCATTCCGTCCATTTTTGTCCACTGACCGGGGTAGGCACGTTCGAATCCCACCCCCTGCATTCCTACGGACGTAAGGAATTCGAGGATTTAGAAACGCTCGAACTAGGCTGTGTTGTTCTCGGCATTAGTCGTATAACCTGGACAAGGTGAAGGAAAGAGCCACATCATGGGAACGAGTGAACCTGCGCTCAAAGATTCACGAGGAAAGAGAGGGAGAGCTTGGTTAGCCGTAGCCGTCGTGACCATTGTGGTTCTGGCGGCAACCGGCGCAGTCATCTACATCGGGAATCAGTACGCCTTCTGCGGACTAGCCTGCGGACCGCCTGGCGACGTTCCGATGATTCTAAATGCACAGGTAACAGAGTCATCGGTAGCGACCAACTGTGGTATCGTAACGCAGGGCTATCCACAGGCAATAGTCTGTCAGGTAACCATTTCTGCGGGAGCGAATGGGACAATCGTGGTCAACATGACGAGCCAGAATGGTGACAGTCAGGTCGCCTTCGGCACATATTCTTCAAACAAATACGTTCAGTTTGCGTCAGCGTATTCCTGCTTTTATTCCTCTAATCCTCCCGATTATAACACTCTTCGGTGTCCGATATCGGGTGCTGGGTCTACCTACAGATTTTCTTACTCCATCTCCCCAGACCTCCCCTCCCAGACAGATGCGATTCTGACTATTGTCGTGACCAAGACATGTTGTTGGCCGTAGCCAAGTTGTAATGGGCCGACCTCCGCCCAGCATGCTGGGTCAAAGTCCCACCCCCCGCATCCAGTAAGAGGGGAATCAGACAATCGGGCCTTGAGGAAGATCTTGAGCGTGTCTAGGGCTGCCACCCACTACGGATCTTCGACAGACTCCAGGATGGTCTTTCTATTCCCTTCGTCAAACGTGACAAGAAAGCGCTCAAACACTCCGGCTCTTCCAAGTAGGTTCACGGGTAACCTCTGCCTGCCGGTAAAGGCAACTTCTGCATCGAGTTCTTCGTCACCAACCTTTAGCTTCGCTGGATGCAAGTACGCCATTATGCTTCCGCCGATGCCTGATGGTGTGACCTTTCTTCCTTCTCGAATATTCAGCCCAATGCTTCTCCCCACGGCTCCGGTGAAGAGGCTAACGCTAGCCCCGGAGTCAACAAGTGCATTCGTAGCAAACCAATCACCGTCAGATGTCTTCAACTGGACGGGGATCATGGGAAAAGTGGAGCCCCTGAGCGGGACATATCTGAATTCGTACCGCGTCAAAGAATCAGAAACTCTTCGCTCTTCTTGGGGACGTACAAGAACAGCGGTGTCTTTTCCCCATGCTCACTCTTGGCCTTGTCGCGGGCCTGCTCGAGGCTCTTGCCGTCAGCAATAATCCTTCCTTCGAGTATGGCTATCCATCGCCCTGAGTGTTTTTCGACCTCCGCGTGATGGTCTACCAGCCATTCATGTTCCCGTTGAAGCGAAGCCATGCCTGTCTTGCTTTGAAGCTACTTTGGTATTAACACTTTGCTCTCAAGGCCAGTTCACAGCGCATATTGCTCCGAAAGTGTACAGCCCCACCAAACATGTCCACTGTCGGGGGTAGGCACGTTCGAATCCCACCCCCCGCACTGGTAGTAACGGGGTCAAAATAGGGGTCACTAGCTGGGTAGCAGCCGGGTCTGAACCCCGTTTAGTGACTGGGTAGGTAGCCGGTTTGGAAAAAGTCTGAATCCAGGACCCCCTTTGGGACGGAATGCCGTTTCATGGGGAAAAGCGGTTACAATGAGAGAGTCATGAATTGACGGAGCCCTTGGGTGACGGAATGCCTTTCATGCTTTCCGGCCGTGGGAGAACGACCTGCAAGTCTCTTGCTGCGGACTTGAGATTCAAATGCAAAGACCCGGGCTCCCTCCTAGGTGGGAGGTGGATATCGAATCTGACGTGTGTGGTGTCTGATAGCTACACCAAGATGGAAAGCCCTGGTACTCCGATTAAGCGCCGAGTGGAATTCACCACCATGCTCATGCTGTTGAATAGACGCAAGAACGTGCCGCTACGACCGCTTCTACTTCGTTACCCCAAGTGGGCTGGAAGGTGTTCGAACTTCCAGAGACTCGTGCCTTGCCGAGATGGCCGCAAGACCAAGCCCTTCCTGGAATTCGCATTGGTGAACTACGGTCAAGAGGAGACCGGATTCATTTGCCATTCTTCGCCTTCTTTTCGTGGAGCGATGGAATCGCTTTAGCTACCATGACTTCGGTCGCCTTGATTATCGCCTCAACGTCGTCGCCTTCTTGTAACCCGAGGTCATCGACCGCCTCTTTGGAAATTATGGAGGTAAGTGTGACTGGGCTCACCGCAGTCAACTTGATCATCGCGGTAATGTCTCCCCTTTCTATTCTTCTTACTTTTGCACTAATCCGATTTCTTGCACTCAGCTTGTAGCCCACGTTGCCTGCAGAATCTCTGTCGTCAAGAGCGTTAAAGAGATACTTTCTTACACTCCTGAACTCTCTGAGCAATGATAATCCGTCCTGAGTGAGTCTGGAGCTCCCGCCGGTCGCTCCTCCGGCCCTCGACTCCAGTATCTTCTTGCCGGAATAGGATTCCACTTTTTTGACCCGGTCCCAGGCGTTCCTGTAAGAGATTCCCAAGAGTTTCGCCGCCTCAGTAAGGGAATTGGTCTCAGAGATTCTCCGGAGTAGCAGCGCGTCGACTTCGTCCAAGACGGTTCCCTTCTTGTTCTCCATAGAAAGGTGCGGAGCTGGTTTCAACCTCCCTTCGTGTGCCAAAATCCTCCCTAACCAGTCCTTGCGGTCTGCATTCGGGACTTAAGCTTTGGCCCCAGCAATAGATATATAGCGTTATGCATGTCCATGCATGACGGCATCCATGAAGGCAACGAGAAAGGGAATTTCTAATGCCGTGATTGTGATGGTAGTGGTTGCAGTGATTGTAGTGGGTGCCGTGGCTTACGCTCTCTTCACCACGTCAGGCGGAACGACAAAGCCCAACTCGCTTGGTACCACTTCCGTGGCCCATGCTCCGCTGATTTCATTCTCGGCCGATGCCTATGCTTCTGAAGCTACCGCGCTTCTCAACGCCTTCTCTCAAAGCATGGGAGTACCGGTCGCGCCCGTAAAGTCGGGAGGCACCTTCGCGGTCGCCAACCAGATTGCAGCCGGGGCGCCAGACGACGTCTTCATCTCCGTCTCACTTTCTGCAACCGGACCGGCTTATCTGAAGAATCTCTCGTCTAATTGGGCAGTTGGATTCGCCTCGGACCAGATGGTCATTGCCTACTCCAACGCCACTTCATCCTTGTCTTCGGGACAGGCGATTGTCGCTCAGGGCAACGTAGCCGCAAAATCCAATGCCACGTCCGACTGGAACAAGTTCTTCACCTCCTTCACTTCGGGGAGCGTCAGGGTAGGCATCTCCGACCCGGTCGCTGATCCCGCCGGTCTTCGCGGCTGGCTCGTGCTCGAAGCTGCGGGGTCTCTCTATTCGAATGGCAATCAGGACGCCTACGTCACCCCGCTGCTCCAGGCCAAGGCAAACGTGACAGGTGCGCACGCCGCTGCCCTCGTAGCTCCCCTCCAGTCGGGCCAGATACAGTTTCTCTTCATCTACAAATCGGCCGCGGTTGCCGATCACTTGGGTTACCTCTCGCTCGACCGCCACGTCGACTTCGGCGACCCGACGTTGAGCTCGTTCTACTCGAAGTTCACCTACAAAGACTCTGCCGGGGTGAGCGCCGGGGCGCCCATCATTCTTTGCATCACGGTGCCTCTGAGCAGTGCCAATTCGGCCGAGGCGATGCAGTTTGTCCAGTACGTCGTCAAGAACGCAGAGACGCTTTCGTCATACGGCCTACAGCCCTTCTCGCCTGCGAGGCTTTACAGCAACGTGTCTCCACCCGCATTCATAGCCCAACTGGTCTCGGAAGGTCTGATAGTCGAAACAGGAAGCCTCCCCTGAAGGCTTGAGCCTGGCATGAATTGGCTCAGGGTCATCTCCCTTACCACAGTGTTCCTGCTCCTTGTTCCAATAGTCGTTCTGCTCTACTATGGTCTAGGCCCCTTCCGAACTCCCGCGGGCTACACTCCGGGAGTTTTTCGGTCGATAGAGCTCTCGCTGTTTTCGTCTGGGTTGGCCGCCGTGATCGACGTTGTCATGTTTACCCCTCTTGCATACTATTTGGCGAGGGGGAAGGATCCGCTCACCGAATCGCTCGTCGACGTGCCGGTGGGCATTCCTCATCCCATAATCGGGGTTGCCCTTCTCATCTTGGACAGCCCCCTTACTCCGACGGGCAGATTCTTACTGTCCTTCGGCATCAATTTCTTCAACACAATCCTGGGGTTGGTGGTCGCGCTCGTAATCATGTCTGCACCAATCTACATCAAATCGATGCAGCCGTACTTCGAGTCGAGGGATCCGTCCGCTGAGGAGTTCGCCATGGGGATGGGAGCCTCGCGAATCAGGGTCCTCATCTCAATAGTGGTACCTGATTCCCTGAAGGGACTGGCGAGCTCTTCGATGATCGCCATGAGCAGAGCATTGGGAGAGTTTGGATCCATCTCGATCATCGCGTTCTACGTGCTGCAATACCCTTTCTTTGGAGTCAATCCAGCATCTGTGACAGTCTTTCAGCTCTTCAATGGCGCCATACCTGGGGGTCTGAACGCAGCGGTGACAGCCTCGGCGGCCATGATCTTGGTGGCTCTGCCAATAACGCTGGCTGGGCATCTCGCCGGGAGGAGGCGATAAGAATTTGATCGAGGTCAAAGTGCGAAAGCAACTAGGCCGATTCACCTTTTCAGCAGAGCTCAGGGACAGCGGATTCATCTGCCTGGCTGGAAAAAATGGTTCGGGGAAAACCTCGTTCCTAAGGGCCATAGCAGGGCTACTTCAGATTGACGATGGATACGTCAAGATAGGCGGAATTGACGTTACACGATTCCCCGTAGAGAAGAGAGGCGTGATACTGGTGACGCCCAGCTCCTTTTTTCCCCACCTTGATGTGGATTCTCATATCACCTGGGGTGCGAGACTGCGGAGGATGAGGTTGGAAGAAGAAAAGGTATCAAAGGTCAAGGCAGCACTAGGGATTGATTTCGGCGGTCCTGCCAGAAGCTTGAGCCTTGGGATGCGGGAGAGGGTCGCTCTCGCCACAGCGCTCCTTGCCTCTCCGAGTGTAATCTTGGTGGACGAGGCCTTCTCTAACCTTCATCAGAGGGAGGAATTCATAGCCTCCTACAGGAAGCTCGTCAGCGGTGAGGGTATCAGCCTGATCTTTTCGACACAGGACGAGACAGACGGGAAGTTATCTGAGCACCTCTACGTGATGAGGGACGGAACGACCGAACGGATGTAATTTGCGCTACAAGGCTCCGCTAGGAGATTCTGACGGCTCATTCGCAGTGCAACCACCATGTCGCGTATTCCCTCCTTGTCAGACTCTGCGACGCCTTCGGCGCGATTTGCACGCACGCTGGGTGCACCGTGGATTTCACTGGTTCCTCAATCTACTGCCCCTGCCACGCCGGCTACTTCAGCCCCACCAATGGGAGCGTGGCGGGCGGACCTCCCCCGACGCCCCTCCCGGCGTACGGCGTCGTCGTGCAGAGCGGAAGCCTCAACGTCAGCCAGGCGATAATCAACTGAGACTGGCTAGATTGCCATGCAACCATGAGTTGGCAGTGAAGGGAACAGAGAGGTCGCCAGAGGTCCTGTGGAGGCGATGAAGAGACGCGGGGAAGACACTGCGTAAGAAGCCATCGGTCAGACCTGTGCTCCTTCAGACTAATCCCGCCACCGAAGCCGCCGGGGAACGCGTCAGAGGACTCGATTCGGGGCCCTAGCGTTATATCGGGCTGTCAAAGGCAGGTGCCTTAAGGATGAGCCAGACCCAGGGTCAGGATGCCGGGCTGGGGATCAGGGGAAACACCCTTCGTGTCTATCTTTACATCCTCCAGCATGGACCCTGCGAGCTGAAGGACGTCCAGGGCGGACTGCATTTCTCCACGGCCTCTCTTGCGTCATACCACCTCAAACGGCTGATTGAGGCAGGTCTCGCGTCCCAGGACGGGTACGGCCGCTACATAGCTTCAAGGGACGCAACCAGGCAGATACTCGAGGGATATGTTAAGGTGGGCGTGATAGTGGTGCCGCAGCTTCTCTTCTTTGCGGTCTTGTTCTCTATCCTGGTGGGGTACTTCGCTTTCATGACAGCCTTCTCGGCCGCCTATCTCCCTCTCCTTGCCGGGGCATCCGTGGCCCTGGTGGCGGTTGTCTGGTATGAGACAATCAGGGCCTGGCGGAGGCTGGCGACTTGGAAGTAGGCCCTCGGCTGCCCGGCCATGAAGGGGTGCATTCAAGCCGGTTGAACGAGAAAGCCCGAAGTGGAATCCGACTTTCAAAGGACTAGCAATATCCGGCCAGCCCCCCGGGAGGGTCCACATGTCCGTACGAAAACAAGCTCTGAAGTACACTGCGGCCGCCGTGGCCGTCGCTGCCCTCATTATCGTCGCTTCCACCCTTTACCTCAGCCCATCGCTAGGCAACTCGGGCCAGCGGTCAGGGGTCACAGCAAAGCTTGTCATCCAGCTGACCGACCCTCCGATAGTCCCTCAGGGGACGAGCTCGCTCAACCTGACATACTCGTCCATCGGGCTGCTCGTAGGCGAACCCGCGAGCAACGGTCTACAGACCACCAAGACCGTCGGGGCGACGCCTTCGGGCGGTTCGGCGACCCTTGACCTTCTGGAACTGCAGAACATCTCCCAGACCATAGCACTTGCCAGCCTGCCAAACGGGTCGACAATCTACTCGTTCAGTCTGACGGTGACAGGCATCAGCATTGACGTCAACGGCACGAAATCGCCCGTGACGCTTGCGTCCGGCGGAACCACGCTGACAGTAACCCTGGCAAAGCCTTCGACCCTCCAGGGGGTCGACGTCGCACTCCTGCAGCTGAACCCCGTGGTAGTCAGCACCCCCAACGGCTATCAAATAATCCCGTCAGCCGTAGGGATCATCAGGACCGAAAACTCGGGGAATCAGAATGAGCAACAGGTGGGGTACCAGCAACAGCTGAGTTCCGAAGACGAGAACCAACTGGAAAGTGCACAGGGGAACGTGACGGCCACCCTCTCTGCCCTGTCAGTCTCGGGCAACACCACCACCATCACCGTGCAGGTCAAGAACACGGGGAACGCCACCGTCGTCCTTAACGCCATAAGCGTCCTTGGAAACTTTACGGCAGTAAGACAGGTCTGCTCGACCAACGGCGGAGAAACGGAAACCCAGTCACAAACGCAGACGACGGAGTCCGAGGGCCAAGTCTCAACGAACACCACCGTGACCGCCACCACCGCTCAGCAGTCACAGAATCATACCACGGATAATGAAAGCCAGGACTCGACGACGACTACGAGCATGACCGCGAACACATCAACCAATACGACCACCGGTGCGGAGTGCGAAATGGAGCACGCCGACGAGGTCGTCTTCGTCCCAGTCAACTCAACTGTGTCAGGGACCTCCTGCGTCTCTCTTGGGATGCGACTGGTCAGCAGCGACCTTGGCGAGAACAGCAGCAACGGACTCGTTCTGTCGAAGGGACAGTGTGTCGACCTCACCTTTTCGGGCACGATGTCTTTCGGAGAGGGGGGCTTGGTCCTCGTCCCGTCGACTGCCCCTGGCCAGGTCTACGGGCTTCATATCATAGCCTCGGAAGGCGCCAACCTCGAACTTTCCTGCACAATCCCTGCCACGCCGACAGGCTGCAGTGTAATTCACCAAGAAGGAGATTCGTAGAGACCCGCGGGTCGACCGCGGGTCATACTCCCTTTTTTCTGCCAACGGACCGCCGATAAAAGGCGAGAACTCCGTCCGCCGGCGGCACAGGGGCGAGGGTAGCCTGATACTGGCTACACTGATCCCTTGCACTTTCCATCCCTACAATTTTGTCCACTATCGGGAGTAGGCATACAACTTTGTCTACTGACCGGGGTAGGCACGTTCGAATCCCACCCCCCACTGTACAAAATAGGTCGAAATGGGGGTCACTAGCCGGGTCGAAGCCCAGTTTGAACCCCGTTTTATGACTGGGTTAGAGTTGGATTTTAGAAAAGTCTGAACCGTAGAACTCCTTTAGGACGGAATGCTGTTTGATTGAGAAAAGCGGTTACAATGAGAGAATTGCGAATGGACGGAGCCCTTGGGTGACGGAATGCCTTTCGTGTTTTCCGACAGTAAGGGAGTGATGCTGTAAAGTTATGCTCCGGCCGGGATTCGAACCTCCCGCGAGTTGATTCAGAGCAAGCATGTCGGGAGACAACCGAAGCTTGAGAACTCGGTCTGAGACCGCGGCGGGCCCATGCGCTTTTAGTCTGCTCAGGTGAGAGTCCCGGCGACGTCGTGACATGAAGAAGAGCGTGGCGATACTTGGAGCTACCGGTATGGTGGGCATCCGTTACGCGAGCATGCTTTCTGACCACCCGCTCTTCCGTGTGGTCGCAGTCACTGGGAGTGAAAGCGTCGGCAAGAGGTACGGGGACGCCATAGGCTCCCGGACCGGCCTCCGGATCTCACCCGAGGTGGTTGAGATGGTTGTGAGTCCGACCAGGCCCGAGTCCATAGACGCCGACTTGGTATTCTCTCCTCTGCCCACCGAGGCGGCGAAGTCCTTGGAACCGAAGTTCGCGAAGGCAGGCTTCAGGGTGGTCACAGACGCCAGTCCTCACAGGATGGAGCCGGACGTTCCCCTTGTAATCCCTGAGGTCAACCCGGAACACCTTGGCCTCATAAAGTGGCAGAGGAAGAAGAGAGGCTGGAAGGGGTTCATGGTGGCGACGCCTAACTGCACGGCCGCCGGCCTTGCGCTCCTGCTCAAGCCGATCCACGACTCGGTCGGGGTGGAACGGGCAATAGTGACCACACTACAGGCAGTGTCGGGGGCGGGATACCCAGGGGTCCCTTCGCTGGATGTGATTGACAACGTCATCCCGTTCATCAAAGGCGAAGAAGAGAAGGTGGAGACAGAGCCCCTGAAGATGCTGGGGGATTTTCGGGGAAATCGGATCGAACACGCGAAATTTCAGATGAGTGCCATGTGCCACCGGGTCCCCACCACGGACGGGCACATGGAGAGCGCGTACATAGAGACGAGAGACCAGGTGGACATCCCTGGGCTGGTGAAGGAGCTGACGGACTTCAGGGGCGTCCCGCAGAGGCTGAACCTCCCGACAGCACCGGGCCGGCCAATAATCGTCCAGGATGCGCAGGACAGGCCCCAGGTGAAGCTGGACAGGGAGGCGGGGAGCGTGCCCGGCATGAGCGTCGTCGTAGGAAGGGTCAGGAGGGGGCTCACCAGCAAGTCGGTCAGGCTGACCTTCGTTTCGCACAATCTTGTGAGGGGAGCCGCTGGCTCGACGATTCTGGTCGCCGAACTGCTGCACCACAGGGGCTTCCTTGAGTAGAGAGATCAGGGTAGTCATAGTCGGTCTGGGGACTGTAGGAATGTCTCTGGCCCGACGGATTCTCTCTGAACGGTACACCTATGGAATCAGGGTCGTCGCAGCGATCGATTCCAAGAGCGCCGCGGTTGACGACGGGGGCCTGAACCTTCGCAGGGTCCTCCTCAGGAAGAAGAGGACCGGGGCGATCGGGGACGGCGCTGAGCGCCCGGAGCCTCTGGCCGTAATCAAAGAGGCGGACGCGGACGTACTTGTCGAGCTGACTCCAACCGACCCGGCCCACACCGAACCCTCTCTTTCGCACATCAGCATGGCCCTCTCCACCGGGAAGGACGTCGTGACAGCCAACAAGATGCCATTGGCCCTGCACTACAGGCGATTGCTGGCCGACGCAGAAAGCCGGGGCCGGGCGCTCATGTACAGCGCCTGCGTCGGCGGAGGACTTCCGGTATTGGACTTGGGCGACCTGTGCGCGCAGGCGGACGAAGTGACTGCGATTGACGGGGTTCTCAACGCCACCTCTAACTTCATACTGTCGGAGATGCAGGAGCGGGGGGTTGGGTTCGAATCGGCACTCGGCGAGGCGAGGAGGCTGGGTTATGCCGAAGCCGACCCGGGGCTGGACATAGACGGCGTGGACTCTGCGTGCAAGATAGTTATCCTAGCAGACCACGTCCTCGGCAAGGGTTTCACCCTCGATGACGTCCGCCCTTTTGAAGGGATAAGAGGGATATCGAGGGCCCGGATGGAGAAGGCCCGAAGGAAGGGGAAGAGGCTCAGGATGATTGCGTCAGCAGACGACGGAGTGAGCGTGAAAGTCGAAGAAGTATCCGAAGCCGACCCGCTGTGCGTCCGGGGAACCGACAACGCGGTCAGGTTCGACTGTGAGTTCTCGGGTCCGAGAATCATCCAAGGCCCTGCCGGGGGCGGTGACGCCACAAGCACGGCTGTCCTCAGAGACCTGCTGGCCATCGGGAGACTGAGGTTCGGTGATTAACTCGGCATGAAAATCGTGATGAAGTTCGGAGGCAGCCTTCTTGCCAGCAAAGGGGGCATCAGGAGAGTCGCAAAGATCGTTGCGACACGAGCGAAGGAGGACAAGGTGGTCGCCGTGGTCTCGGCACTGGGAAACGTGACTGACCATCTGCTCAGCGCTGCACGGGACTCTAAACACTGGAAGGAGGACCAGATCAACCGCTTCGTCGACGGGCTGCGGGATGTGCACAACAGGGCGCTCCAAGACGCGGGCGTCAGCCGCACGTCCGAGGACTCGGCCAAAGCCGAAGCCCTCTTTGAAAAGCTCAGCGTCACCCTGCTGGGAGTCTCGCTCCTCAGAGAGCTGACTCCCCGCTCCACCGACTTCATACTTTCGTTCGGAGAGAGGCTGTCCGCTCCGATTGTGGCCGGTGCCCTGAGAGCGGAAGGCATGCAGGCCAGGGCGCTCACCGGCGGAGAAGCGGGCATAATCACAAACGACTCCCACGGCGAGGCGCTGCCCATCGAGCAGGTGGCCAGGCGCACGGCGAGGAAGCGACTCGACAATCTGGTCTCAAAAGGGATCGTTCCAGTAGTGATGGGCTTCGTAGCAGAGTCTGAGAACGGGGACCTGACCACCCTTGGAAGAGGGGGCTCCGACTTCACTGCGACGCTGCTGGGGACCTACTGGCGAGCGGACGAGGTCTGGATTTGGACAGACGTGGACGGCATAATGACCACAGACCCACGGGTCGTCCCAGGGGCAAGGGGCGTCCGTGAGCTCAGCTACGCCGAGGCCGAAGAAATGGCCATCTTCGGCGCCAAGAACATGCATCCCCTGGCTCTCGGCCCTGTCAGACTCTCGAAGATTCCGGTCCGCATCAAGAACGGGTTCAACCCAGATTCTCCGGGAACTCTAATCTGGTCGGGCCAGAAGAAGAGTGTCGATGTCATAAAGTCAATTGCGCTCGTTGAAGACGTGTGTATGCTCACTGTCTCAGGAGAGACCCTCTCAGGCCGGACAGGAACAGCAGCGAGCATCTTCCGCAGCCTGGCTGATTCCGGGGTGAACATCCTCATGATTTCACAGAGCGTCTCCGAATCGAACATCAGCATCGTTGTGCGGAGGGGGATGCTCGACAAGGCTCGGAGGGCCCTGCTGAGGGGCCTGGCGCAGCTGGGGAAGAGCGCGCGGCTCGATGTCGAGTCAGAAGTCGCCGCAGTTGCGGCCGTCGGCGCAGGGATGAAGGGAACCCCCGGGGTCGCCGCGAAGGTCTTCTCAGCCGTGAGCCGCGCCGGGGTAAACGTGCGGATGATTGCACAGGGGTCGTCTGAGCTGAACATTTCATTCGTGGTCGGCGCGAAAGACGCAGTCAAAGCCGTCAGGGCCCTACATTCCGCCCTAATCGCCCGCGCAGGATAGGTCGAGTTACGTGCCAAGATCGAGGCCGCGCTCGGTGGAGGTCAGGGCCCCTGCATCATCAGCGAACCTGGGCCCGGGGTACGACGTCTTCGCAATCGCGCTGAAGGAACCAGAGGACAGGCTGGAGCTTCGGACTGGGGATTCGTCCAGCCTCAAGGTCGAAATCAGCATGCGGGGGGCGAGAACTGTCCCACTGGGCGCCGAGAGGAACGCCGCCGGCGCAGTAGCTCTGAAGATGGCGCTGGACTTGGGAGTGCGATCCCACATCTCGATGGTGCTCACGAAGCGAGTACCCATCGGAGTGGGCCTGGGAAGCAGCGCGGCCTCGTCGGCGGCGGCTGCGTTCGCCATGAATGAGTGCTTCCGGCTTGGGCTCGGGGCCCCCGAGCTGGTCAGGTACGCAGCCCGCGGCGAGTTCGTTTCGTCCGGGGAGGAGCATTACGACAACGTGGCCGCATCTCTCCTTGGAGGGTTCACCACTGTCAGGACGAAGCCCGTCCTAGAGGTTGTAAGGTTCAGCCCGCCAGCGTCGCTCAGAGTCTGTCTGGTCACGCCGAAGGTCGAACTGCCGGAAAGAAAGACGGAGTACGCAAGGTCCATCATCCCGGAGCATGTGAAGTTGGAGAAGCTCGTCAGGAATACGGCAGCCGCAGCTTCGATTGTCGCTGGCTTCGCCAAAAAAGACATCGGCTTGATAGGCAGGGGGATGGAGGACGAGGTTGTGGAACCGGCAAGGGCAGGGATGATTCCCGGTTACTCCAGGGTGAAGAAGATGGCTCTTCAGGCTGGGGCAGCGGGGGTTTGCATAAGCGGAGCGGGACCGACGGTCCTGGCCTTGGTGGACGATTCCAAAGTGAGGCCTGCGGAGGTCCTCAAGGAAATGATGCGGTCCTTCAGGCTGGAAGGGGTGCAGGCGGTGGGATACTCATCTTCCGTGGGGAGGGGAGCTCGCCGCGTCGGCCTTTGACGGCAGATGGGTGATGAGGTGCATTCAGTGCGGCAGGGACGCCGTGGCCGAGCCGCCAGATTTTCGATGCCCCTCCTGCGGTGACCTGCTCGAGTTGGTCCTGGTCGCCAGGAAGCCTAGCCGGAGGTCGTTGCTTCGTCAGAGGGTTGCGTTGGGCGTATGGAGGTACGCCGAAGGCTTGCCGTTCAGGAGGGAGGTCCGACCTGTCTCGCTCCAGGAGGGAGGGACTCCACTCGTCGTGTCATCTCACCTCAGGAAGGAACTGGGAATGCACGAACTCTACATCAAGAACGAAGGGCAGAACCCGACTGGGTCGTTCAAGGACAGGGGAATGACTGTCGCCGTCACGAGGGCGACCCAGAGGGGCGCGAGGACCCTCATCTGCGCGTCGACCGGGAACACGTCAGCCTCCCTGGCTGCATACGCGGCGAGGGGGAGCTTGGAGGCAGTGGTCATCGTCCCTACGGGAAAGGTGGCGTCAGGGAAGCTCGTGCAGGCCACTGTCCATGGTGCGAGAATTCTGAGGGTGAAGGGGAACTTCGACGAAGCCCTGGAGCTCGTCATGGGGGTGGTCCGGAAGAACCCCGCGCTGTATCTGATGAACTCGATTAATCCCTACAGGATCGAAGGGCAGAAGACGCTGGCGTACGAAGTCTTCGAGCAGCTCGGGGGTCGCGTCCCGGACTACGTGGTCCTGCCCGTCGGCAATGCGGGGAACATAAGCGCAATCTGGAAGGGCTTCCTGGAGCTGAAGTCCTGGGGCATCTCCGAGAGGCTGCCCAAGATGGTCGGCGTCCAGGCGGCAGGTGCGGCACCCATAGTGGAGGCGTACGAGAAGAAGAGGGACTATGTGGAGCCGTGGAGAGACGCCAAGACCATGGCTTCAGCAATACGGATAGGAAAGCCTGTATCGTGGAGGAAAGCGCTTCGTGCGATTAGGGATTCGGGAGGCCTGTCGATGACTGTGACCGACAGTGAAATCATCCAGGCTAGGGACGAGCTCGCCTCGAAAGAGGGTCTCTTCGTAGAGGCTGCGAGCGCGACCCCGATAGCTGCGCTCGAGCACCTGCGAGGGGAATTCAAACCTCACTCGACAATCGTCTGCGTGACAACCGGAAACGGCCTGAAGGACCAGGAATCGGTGAAGGTAGACTTGGAAAAGGCACCCGAATTGTCAGGAGGTCAAGACCTCCTCGATGCTCTCAGGAGCAACGCTTCCGGCTGAGAGCAATCT
This sequence comes from Nitrososphaerales archaeon, assembly GCA_014874415.1. Lineage (GTDB taxonomy): Archaea > Thermoproteota > Nitrososphaeria > Nitrososphaerales > Gagatemarchaeaceae > UBA183. Next base: position 8,089 of record JACWAI010000086.1, on the reverse strand, counting down.
CAGGGTGGAGGGAGCAGAAGCGGTCCTGATGGGCGAGGCGGTAGCATGTTTGCGCTGACCGCAGCCTATGACAGCTCTTGCGCTGGCCCTTGCCGAATTCAGAGCTCGTAGACGACTCCAGGAATCTTCGGAAAGGCTTGGACTTCGCCTATGTGTTTGACTCCAGTGACCCATGTCATCAGTCTCTCGACCCCGATTCCTGCGCCTGCAGATGGCTTCAGCCTGCCTTCCTTCGCCATCTTGAGAAGCAGGCTGAATTTCTCAGTGTTCACACCGTCGCGTTCCATCTTTCCCGCAATCTTACCGTACTCCCACTCGTCACCATATTTCGTCACGAGGTCCTTCCTGTCATGGACTCTGAATGATATCGCCGGTGCCGTGAGGCCGGCGTATCTGCCAAGGCATGTTTAGGTCCCCTTCCGTTTGCTTCTTGATATGGCGCACCAGTTCAGCCAAGACGGCTTCGACTAGGCGTCTAACGTCCTTGAAACCAGCATTTCGTATTTCGAAATCGAGTTGCGTGAATTCGTATGCATGCCGGCCCGTCGCCTTTCTTTCCCGCTTCTCAATCCTCACGTTTGGAGAAAGTACGAAGAACTTCGGATAAGCCGTCGAACTCGCAACGAGTTTGTGAATTATCATGCTCAGACTCCTCCTGACCGTCTCGCCGTAAAGTTCAAGCTGATCCTAGACGACATCATCGACACCGTCCATGTCTTCCCGACCCTCAACGAATCGGTCAAGCTCGCCGCACAATCGTTCCACAGGGACGTAGCGAAATTATGTTGCTGCACCGAGTAAAAGGACTGATACCATGATCTCATGCACCCATGACCGGGCAACTGGTGACATGAGCTCCCATGCAAGGTTCCACGGGAAAGCCGCAGACGAATTCGTCCACTCGCGAACGGCGAGGACCCATTCTCCCCCCTATCGAAAAGCGTGGATGGTGCGGCCGCGGCATGATAGGTGGGGGCTGAGAGTAAAGTACTTGGATTGGGAGAGGTAAGAGGTTATCATGGTGCAAAGAAGTGCCAGCGTTGTATGGGAAAAGGACCTTTTGAAGGGGGCTGGAACAGTCACGGCGGGCAGCGGAGCATTCCGCCAGTTTCCAGTCAGCTGGGCCTCGAGAACAGAGGACTCTGGAGGCAAGACCAGCCCCGAGGAGCTGCTCGCCGCAGCACACGCCAGCTGTTACGCGATGGCCCTGTCAGCCACACTTGCGAGGAGAAGGACTCTCCCGGAACGCCTCGACGTGACTGCGGTTTGCTCCTTCGAAAGGGTAGGGGACGGATGGAAGGTCACGACTTCAGATGTGAGCGTCAAAGCGAGAGTTCCTGGCATCGACAAGACGACGTTTGAGGAAGTCGCCAGAGCCGCAGAGAAGACCTGCCCGATATCCAATGCGATTCGGAACAACGTTCAGATTAAGCTCTCAGCCAGCCTCGCGTGAACTCATTGCGTCATCCCGAGGGTCACGGTTGGCCGGAATCACTCTTTGTTCTCCCTCCCTGACGGACGCTCACAGGGTTCCGACCACATCGAAGTGTTCTGTGCTCGGTTCGCCCTGAATGAACCGGGAGGATTCAGGGAGGATGACTCCCCTCTCCTTCGCCTGGCCAGTCAGCCTCTCAAGCGAAGCCATGCTCTCCCAGAAACTTATGATCCTCATATCGGGCGCTTCCTTGCTACCCGCCACCGCTAGATAGGCGGCGATGCACCCATAGCTCCTGAACAATGGAAAGAGCTTTTCCTTCATGAATGCCTCAGCCTCGGGGACCATCCCGCTGTGTATCTTGGCTCGCCAGATTCTGAATATCAAGGCCTCGCATCTTGCGCTCGAGCTGACGCGACGAATCTTGTCTGGAACCAGCCTCTTGCCCTTTCGACTTCGCCTTCACCGACGCCGTGTCCGGCGCTCTCCCAGTTGAGAACCACCTCAGCGCCGGTGCGCTGCAGGAGATTGGCTAGCCTTGATGTCTCCTCCCCTGGGATAAGGGGGTCGTTTGTGCCGGCCGACACGAAGATGGGAACCCCGTTCAGGTCGGGCAGTTGGTCTGGGACTAGCGGAGCCATCGGTCTGAACAGGATTGCGCCCGACAAAGGAAGCAGCCCAAGGAGAAGGATGCTCGCTGCTATGTTCGCCCCATTTGAATAGCCGACGGCAACTGTCGAATCCAGCTTGAAGCCGTATTCAGTCGATGCTTCCCTAACGAATTCCGACAACTCTCCTGACCTGTACTTCAGGTCATGCAAGTCGAGCACGTCCTCGCGGATCCTCCTGAAGAAGCGCGGCATCCCGTTCTCCAGCACCTTGCCCCGTGGACTGAGAATCGGTGATCCGAGAGAGATAGTCCGACCAAGCGGAAGCATATCACCCTCGTCCCCTCCAGTCCCGTGCAAGAGCAACAGTGTGGTCCTGTCTGCTCCAGGAATGAACCTGTGAACGTAAGAAAGCTCGGCCTTCATATCATTCCTGCACTCCTGATTTTCGTCCCGACCCTAGCCAAGTTCCGCCTTTTGTATCGGACGGAATATGTCTCCGAAGGAGCGTTTGAAGTATTCGAGGGAGTTCGAGAGGCTCACGCGACCGGACGGGGTGAGCTCGTACACCAAGGTCCGACCGTCGGGGTGGGCCTTGACCCAGCCCCGGCTTGAGAGCTCCTTGAGGGCCGGGTAGATTGTGCCTGGGTTGGGTTTCTCCCCCCTCCGCTTCCCGATTTCGGTGGCGAGGACGTCCCCGCACATGGGCTTGGTCGAAAGCAGCCAAAGAACCGTGAACGAGAGCATCCCGCGCATGTCGCACATCTCAGCACCGCCGCTCTTCTTTATTTCCAGGGCACCGGGATGAGGCTAGCGAGCAGGCGGGTATAAACGTATTGGGTGTCCGATATGTTTATATTGGGTGTCCAATGTTAGGTTGCCATGTCGCAACGTCTGGAAGGAATGGTAAAGGGATTGCACCACATCACCTTGGTCACCTCGAACCAGGAAGTTAACAGGAGGTTCTACACCGAAGTCCTAGGCCTGCGCAGGGTCAAGTACACCGTCAACCAGGACGACATCTTCCACAGGCACCTGTTCTACGCTGACGAGAAGGGCACCACCGGGAGCGCTATAACATTCTTCGAGTGGCCTGAGCTCCAGAGGGGACGAATCGGCCTCGGCTCCCCGCACCACCTCGCGTACTCGGTCGGGAAGGTCGACGCGCTTCCGATGTGGAAGGCATGGCTCATGTCCCAGGGAGTTTCAGTGAACGGACCATACGGAAGAGACGACAGAGTATCTCTGTACTTGAAAGATCCCGACGGGGTGAACATAGAAATCACTCATCCAAACGACGGCGAACTCTCGCAGGGGTACCTCGAGGAGCTCGACAAGAACCTTCCCACGATCGGCGAGATAAGACCGGAGATGCGCCTTGTGAAGTTCAACCACGCGACGCCAATCGCCGACGACCCAAACATCACGGTGAAGTTCTTCGACAAGACTCTGGGGCTCAAGAACGCGTTTACGAAGGAGAACCCAGATCAGCCCGGGACGTCAATCTTAGCCATTGGGAACGAAGAGCAGCCTGACTTCCTGAGGTACATAACGTCTGACGCGGCAACCCGGGGGCTGGTCGGGATAGGGAACGTCCACCATATAGCGATGGCCGTGGCTGATGACGGCGAGCAGCTGAAGATCTTGAAGAAGCTGGAAGAGCTTGGCATCCGCAACTCAGGCATAATCGACCGCTTCTGGTTCCACTCCCTCTACTTCAGGGACCCACACGGTAACCTCCTCGAAATCGCGACGAAGGGACCTGGTTACACCAGAGATGAGCCTCTGGAGAAGCTGGGAATGAGCCTCATCCTCCCCCCGTGGGAGGAATCCAGGCGGAATGAAATCGAGAAATTCCTCAACGAAACGGACAACAAGAATCCAATTAGATGGCCGCCGGCGTATCCCTCCATCAGGTCACCGCCAGAGTCCATCATTCCCTCGGAGAAGGTCCCTGAAGAACGAGTGGTGATGGATTGGAGGAGGCAGGTGTAAGGATTGACCGAAGAGAGCTTTGCAGAATCGGCCTGGTCGAAGGAGCTCGAGGCGCAGAGGAAGGGAAAGGACGAATTCTTCGGCACCTCTCACGAATCCCCGGTTCACCACCAGGAGAAGGAGTTTTCTGGCCTCAAGTATTTCGCTCCTGATTCGAAGTACAGGTTGAAGCTGCGGCTCCAGAGGTACGACCGTCCGGAAACTGTCATTATGGATACGAGCACGGGCACCCGCCAGCGATTCAACAGGGTCGGCTACTTCGAGTTCGATGTCGACGAGAAGAGAGCCACGTTGCAGGCGTACAAGTCGGCCGAAAGGGAGGACGACAACGAGCTCTTCGTCCCCTTCAGGGACGGGACTTCCGGCAAGGAGAGCTACGGCGCGGCGAGGTATCTTGACCTTGAAATCGCTCCCGGCGACAACTATACTGTCGATTTCAACTACGCCTACAATCCCTACTGCGCCTACAGTGAAGACTATGTGTGCCCTCTGCCTCCGAAGGAGAATTGGTTGGCCGTCGAAATAAAGGCGGGGGAGAAGCGATATCAATGATCGCGTCATCGTCGAAAAGAATTGAAGAGAGGAGGTGAAAGTGAATGATGGAACCAAGGACAAGTGAAGAGGGAACAGCAGTACGGAAAATCAGCCAATCGGAGTTCGGAGAAGTCGTGAAATCCGAAACGCCTGTGGTCGTAGACTTCTACGCAGACTGGTGCGGCCCATGCAGGATAGTCAGCCCGATCATTGAGGCCCTGTCGAAGGAATACGCAGGGAGGGTCAACTTCGCCAAGGTGGACACAGACGCCAACCAAGAACTCGCCGCCCGCTACGACATCATGAGCATCCCGACCGTGATAATCTTCAGGAACGGGAGCGTTGCTGATAGAATAGTCGGAGCTGCACCTGCGCAGGCATACAAGCAACAAATAGACGCCGCGGTGAAGACTGGATGAGGGGGGCATTACCCTTTTGCAGTGTTCGCGCAAGATGGAGTTGAGGAGCGGAGGTGAAGAGATTGGCAAAATACGAATGCAAGGCGTGCGGCATGACCTTCAAGACGGAAGCTGAGCTAAGAGCACACAACACGAAAGCGCATGGAAAGTAGCACCGATGCTCGGCGGCATGAACATGTGGCTGGCGGCCCCTTCGGGAATGCCCATCATTTCAGGCGAGCGTCTTTTCCAATCCTTGATGCTAGTCCCACCAGATACGCCCGACCGGAAATGAAGATGTGACAGGTGCGAGGTCTTCCTCGTGCGAATCAGACAGGGGCGAAGCCCTGAAGGTGAGTGGTTTGCCAGCCGACCCTGAATGATCATCCACACGTTGTGCCAGTCGCAACTGATCAGGGTAAACGGTGAACCCCGTTCTGCGAGGTCTGTGACCGCATGGTGGAGCCTGGCGAGGTCGAAGAGGTTGACGACAGCCCCAGCCCGTTCTCAGGGTAGCCTCGTTCATACTCGTCTGACTCGAGCCCGAATCCTCCAGTGGGCATGCTGTTGCATTTGGTTGCAAGAGATACGTCCCGATGATATAGTCGTCCCAACACACATTTCTTCATGCAAAGCAGTTTAGAACTAGGCAGTCGGAATCTGCCGAACTATCCGCTCCGGAGCATCGCAGTTAAAGAAGCAAGGGATGAACTCACGGATTATACAATCTACAACGAGCTTTCGACCGCCGATGGGAGCCAGAAGTCGCGAAAGGCGTTTGCAGAATTAAGCGAGATGGAACGGAAGCACTACGAATTCTGGGAAAGGTTCGTGGGAAGCGAAGTCATCCGTCCCAAAAGAGCTACGGTCTACTTTGTCCTTCTCGCGAAACGAGTTCTGGGCGATTCTTTTGCTATAAGGTTCCTTGAACACAGAGAGAGGACCACGATCAAGGAGTACGAATCGCTACGGAATTCAATCCCAGAAAATGACAAAGGAGACTTCGGGCAAATAATCGAAGATGAAAAAGGTCACGAGACGAGGTTCGCAGAGCAGGTCGAGCAGAGTTACATCAAGTACGTTTCGTTCATAATACTGGGGCTCTCCGACGCCCTGGTCGAAATCGCCGGGATACACGCAGGTTCTCTGGGGATTTATAATTCGACGGAACTTTCTGGTCTGGCAGGAGTCGTTGCCGGCGCCGCCGCTTCCGTTGCGATGGCATCAGCCGCGTACGCTCAGGCAAAACAGGGATTCCAGGGTTCTGCGGGCTTGGCAGCAGGTTACACCGGGGGTTCGTACTTCGTTGCGGCCGTCATTCTGGCGCTGCCGTACTTTCTCACCCGCATGATGATAGTTGCCATTTCCTCTTCGGTCTTGGCCGGCGTTGTGATAATCGCATTCGTGAGCTGGTATAACGCAATAATGTCCGGCAATCCCCTCGGGAGGGACTTCGGCCGATTTGCAGGCATAATGCTCGGCGCCACGGCATCGCTCTTCGTGTTCGGCCTAGCAATCAGGGCGGTTTTCGGAATCGCCGTCTAATCCAGGCCCGCTTCTTCTTGAGCCGGTGGTGTATCCCCCGCGCGGCCGGGGAGGACGTCCTTGTATCCGCCTCATGTGAAGACTATAAGGTGTGTCAGTCAGTTGGCAGAGGCGTGAGCGAGCCTGAACGCAAGAGAACGACGACGCATTCCTTCAGGGTCGACGAGTCGGCCCTCGAGGCTATCGAAAGGATGCAGCGAAGGCCAACGTCAGCGTGAACACGTTCGTCAACCAGCTCCTGCTCTCCTACTCGAACTTTGAACGCTACTTCGGGCAGTTTCAGGTGATCAAGATTACCGCGGATGGGTTTGGGTACCTCCTGGGCTCTACGCCAGACGAAGCTGCCGCCGAAGCAGGAAGGCGGGCGGCTTGGAGACGTGGTTTCATCTGCCCACCCTGCCAGGTGGATGACGTTGGCGCAAGAGCTGCGGCTGTTTGATAACGACTGCTAATCAACCATACACGGCCTATTCATCTATGATTGGCCTGTGTCGCGCCTGCAACCACTAACGCACAAAAGGAAGCGTGAATGAAGCTAGCCGGAGAACGGACTGGGGCTGTCGTCAACCTCTTCGACCTCGCCAGGCTCCACCATGCGGTCGCAGACCTCGCAGAAGGGAGGCCCGCCCTCCACCCTGACCAGTTGCGACCTGCACACCGTGTGGACGAGCACGCCGGGTCCGTTGGAAATCTGCGCCCGCCTAAAGGCCTTCGCATCGCCATCAAGTTAACATGGTCTCCCCTCGCTAAGAACACTAAGAACAAATACCACCGCGACCAGTCAACCTACGTGAGATAGATGGAGACCGTGGTTTCGGAGGGCGACAAAGGTGAGGCGGGGTTCCGCGCGCCCAGGAGATTGATGTACACAGCCGAAGTCATCGTGGAGGGTGGGCGCTCCGGGCACGCCAGGTCCTCGGATGGCAACCTCGAAGTCAATCTCGTGGTCCCGAAGGAGCAGGGCGGCGCCGACACGAACCCCGAGCAGCTATTCGCGGCTGGTTTCGCCGCCTGCTTCGAGAGCACCATCATGGGTGCCGGCCGCAGAAGCAACGTAGCAATAAACAAGGTCATCATCAACTCTCGTGTAGGGTTGGGCCCGACGGTCGAGGCGGCCTTCGGGCTAGCCGTGGAGCTTCGCGTGCAGCTACCTGGGATTGAAAAGTCCGTCGCACGATCTCTAATCACGGAGGCCGAGAAGAATTGCCCCTACACAAACGCCACCCGCGGCAACATCCCTGTGCGGCTGATACTCGAATAGCCACCCTACGGCTACGACGCCGCGCTCGGAGGCGACTGAGCAGAGGCGCTATGGAAAGGACACTGTCGCTTGCCCGTTCAACCGGGGATATCACATGACGGCGCCAAGGCATTGACCGCTCTCGAAATCGAAGGCTATGACCTCACCCTGGGCAACGCAATGGAGAGTCCCGTCGGAACCGGAGCGCAAACCGCGGGGTCTGCGGAACTCGGCCGGAGCTTCAGCGAGAACGTCTAAATTGCATTGGGACTTGGTGCATGCCATGCCCATAACCCTCGATGACATCACGCTAGCCTTCATCGGGGCTGTAATC
>JACWAI010000085.1 GCA_014874415.1 Nitrososphaerales archaeon | reverse complement strand
GGACGCCGATAGGTCCCCAGCCCATCGCTTCCACCAGCGCATCGAACAGCAACCTTCCCGTGTGGGGCGTCCCCCCCTTCTCAGGCAGGGTCACGGCGATAGCGATCAACGGCTCAAACGCGAACGACGTCTACGTCGGCGCGGCCCAGGGCGGGGTCTGGAAATCGACGGACGGAGGAAGCTCGTGGACGCCTCTTATGGACAACCAGCCCACGCTAGCCGTAGGTTCCATAACGATCACGCCTGACGGGCGCACCATCTATGTCGGCACCGGCGAGCCGAACCAGGGCGAAGACAACTACGCTGGGATGGGCATACTCAAATCGACTGACGGCGGGAGGACCTGGTCCCTGCTGGCCCAGAGCACTTTCCAGGGGATGGCGATCTCTTCGATCGTCGTAAACCCGTACAACCCGAACCAGCTCTTCGCATCGACCACCAGTGGTTCCTGCTGCGGGGTGGGGCATATCAGCCAACTAACGGCTTCTCCGACAGGCGCCTACCTTTCGACCGACGGCGGGGTCACGTGGTCCTACGAGGCCATCGCCACGTCCTTCGGCCTCGCGAGCATGGTGGTGGTAGAGCAGTCAAGCCAGTTCGGGACCTCCTACATCCCCTTCGCCGGAGACTTCATGGGGAACCTTTGGGTTTACTTCACCGACAGCTACGTCGGAGGCAATCTAGAGACAGATTGGTCGGTCGGGGCATGGTACCAGTATGTCTACAACCCCGACCCTAACTGCGCCCAAGTCCCCAACTGCAGGGTAGCACCGTCCTACTCCCCCGCCAACCCCGGGACTGTGTATTTTGCAGTCGGGAATTCCACTGGTCAGGTCTACGCGGTCGGAGACTGCACGATAGCCACCGCCTTCTGTACCGGGTTCAACACCCCACCCCCTACGACAGACCAAACGGGGTCGGCCCAAGGCCCCTGCGGGTCCAACCAGTCGTGGTACGACTTCTTCTACGCGGTGGACCCAGCGAACTCGAACGTGATGTACTTCGGCTGCACGACGATGTACCGGTCGACCGACGGCGGCTTCTCCTGGACGCCCCTGGGCGGTTACATGCAGGGTTCGGTGCTGCACCCTGACATGCACGCGATAGCATTCTCCCCTCTCTCATCAAGCACCATGTATGTAGGGAACGACGGCGGGGTTTGGAAGTCGGCCGACCGGGGGGCAACGTGGGACAATCTCAACGCTGGCCTCTCTATCAGCCAGTTCTACCGCATCGCCGTTTCGCCGACGGGGGTGGTGATTGGCGGGATGCAGGACAACACCTGCGCCACGTACAGCGGTTCCCTAGGCTGGAACGAGGTGACGACAGGGGACGGTGGATGGGTGGGCTTCGCGCCTGACAATCCAAGCATCGTCTACTGCCTCCAGGACGGTTTCCCATTGGTCTCCAACGATAGTGGGCGGACTTTCGCAGAAGCCGGAAATGGAATCGACCCCAAGAATTTCGTGACCGATCTAATGGCCCCGGTGGCTCAGGACCCGAGCAACCCAGGCACCTTGTTCCTTGCCTCGGGTCCTTACCTGTACGAGACGTTGAACCACATGGGTAACTGGACCCTGGTCTACACCAACTCAGCATCCAACGGCCAGACGACCGACGTCACGGCCCTTGCCGTAGCCCCGTCGAACGGCAACTACGTATACTTCGGGGACCAAGGCGGCTCGGTCTTCCTCTCAACGAACGGGGGAGCGGGTTGGTCGTCCCTGCTCACCCTGACAAACAAGCAGGGGGGAGGGGTTCCGATAACTTCCGTGGTCGTCAATCCTGCCGATCCCAAGGACATCATCATCGCGGGCGCCAGCTATCAGTCTCCGACCCTCATCGAGTACAAGGACGGTAACGCCGTTTCTCCCCCGACCACCGGCCTGCCGCAATCAAGCATCAACGTCCTGAAGCTCATCGGAAAGGACCTGTTCGCAGGAACGGATGGGGGAGGAGTGCTCTATCTTCCCTTCTCGGGCGGGACGACATGGCGCAGCGTGGCTCCTGGTCTGACAAACTCGGCCGTGGACGACATCCAAGCTTACAACGGTGTCCTCTATGCGGCTACCCACGGCAGGGGAGTTTGGGCAATCAGCTCCTCCCTCGTCCCCATTCCAACGCCCTTGACCTTCAGCTACAGCATAGCAGGGAGCGGGGGCAGTTCTTCGGCCCCCGTCCTCACCTACGTCGCCGACGGGAGGACAATCAATGCCACCCTGACCGCGGCCCCCACAGTCTACGCCGCCGATTCCGGCACACAGTGGAAGGTCACGCCTCTGCTTGCCGGCTCGTCGAGCGCCCAGAGATGGGCGACGGTCCAGGCCACCAGCGGAAGCGTGACCAAACCGGACACTTACGCGTTGGAGTTCTTCCAACAGTACTACCTCGTGATCGACGCGGTGGTCGCGGGCGGAGGAACGCCACCGGCTCCTTCTCTCTCGTCCGTCGCTTTCGGAAGCGCCGCGTCCTCTCCTCTTCCCCTCGGGACGAGTGGGCGATGGGCCGATGCAGGGTCTCCGTGGTCCCTAACGAACCCCCTGGGGGGCGCATCCACCGGGGAGAGATGGGACTCTTCTGACGGTTCGGGGACCGTTTCATCAGGCACCCAATCCATCACCGTCACCTACTACCACCAGTATGCCCTGAACCTGAGCCTTTCCTTTGCCGGAGGAGGCACGCCGCCGACCCCGCAGCTGCACGGACAGAGCCTCGGGCAGTTCATTGTTCTTCAGCTTCAATCAGGCCAAAGCACAAATTGGTTGGACGCTGGCTCCGCCTGGTCTCTGACGAACCCTCTCGAAAGCACATCTCCCAGCGAAAGATGGTACACGGCCACCTCTTCGGGAAACGTCATTTCCAGCACCGCGGTCGGTCTGACGTTCGCTCACCAATTCTTGTTCACGGACTCGGTGGTGTCGGGCTCTGGCACGGTATCGAACAGCTCGGGATGGTACAATGCCGGCGCGTCTGTCAGCTTCAATGCGACGGGAAACACGGGTTGGGCTCTCGGAGAATGGAACGGGAGCGGCCCTTCCGCCTATTCGGGAAAGAATCTCACCGCCTCCATAACCCTGCGATCGGGCGTGAATGAGGAGGCTGTCTTCTATCCCGGGGTAACCATCTCTGCAGGCGACTCTGGCTCCGTCACTTATGCCTATGGGGGTGCCTCGGGCACGGTCCCTTCGGGCCAAATGGCGGTAGTCTACGTGCCCCTGGGGACCGTGATCACGTTGACGACCGCACCTTCATCATTCCTCTACCAGTTCAACGGATGGTCTGGCTCTGTTTCTCAAAGCGGCGGAACGGTGACGGCCACCGTTTCGGACCCGACATCTCTCCAGGCCAGCTTCGGCTACAACTATGCCAGCTTGGGCGGAATAGCGGGAGGAGCGATCGTGGTGGTCCTCCTTATCGTCTTTCTTGCCATGAGGAGCAGACGTTCGAAGGCCTTCGGCTTGCCCCCTCCACCCCCCTGATCCTAGGACGTACACGTTGTGCAATAGGGTGTTCTTGGCTCATAGGACCAAACGACCGGTGGCGGAGATAGGCCACCGGGCACTTCAGGGCTGTGAGAGTTTAGGCCCAAGTACGGCGCCGCAGTGTTTGAGGATTTTAAGATACCAAACATGGTCAAGAACCATGGCCTTGCATCAGCAATACTGGACTCCTGGAGGAAGCTACGCCTAGCCAGCCGCTAGCCGCCAGCCAAACTTAGTAACGAAATCTACCATATGGAAGAGTTCTCCCTTCCAAGGAGGACATCATATAGAAGACAGTCAGAGTGATGAGACAACAGCCGCGGCGTTGCTGAAACTTGGCAACGGTATCTTCCTCGGCGGCAGCACCGATCTCATGCAGCGGAGAAGTGGAACGTCGTAGAAAACGACCTCGACCTTCTCCCCGTTGAAAAGGTGTGACATGGCCAGGGTGGCTACCTGCAGGTCTGCTGTCTCGACCAGATGTCCCATCTTTCCCATCGCCTTCGCCATGCATTCCCTGATTGCGTCGGTCGCCTTTGACACCGTTGGGTCGGAGTAGTTCGGAGATTCGACTGTCAAAGCTCCCCCGGTGAACAGGGCGCCTATCCGTGCAGCGGATGAGGCAAGGCTGTGGACCGAAGACGGCTCGCCGACGGTTTCCGAGTAAACCCTTGGAGGAGCGACGCTCTTGACGCTGCGAAGGTAGGGTTCGAGTCGCTTCAGTTTCTTCCGGCGGTCCGCCTCGATTAGCAGACTGCTATCTACGATTCTGATGTCGGTGTTTGGGTGCAAGAGGTAGCAGGGCCCGGATGTCGCTGAGGAGCAGTTCTACTTCGAACCGAATCACACCGAGATCCCTTGCCATGACCTGGGCGGTGAGCGCACCGTCCTCGTAAGCCGAATACAACTCCACAAAGCGGGCGAATTTCTCCATGCCATGCCTCTCGATGAACATCTTCCCGGCCGGCGTGTGGGCAGCGTCAAACGCAAGGACGTTCTTTGCCGTTATCTTCAGCTCGCCTATGAAGGCCAAATTCTTGGCAAGGATGACAAAATCTGCCACTTTGAAGCTCTTCTCGCCGGGTGTCGACAGTTCGGTGGCCAGTCCCGCTTTCACAAGCTCGTTGCACAGTTTGTAGGTCGTGGACCGCGGTATCCCGAGCTCCTTGCTGACATCCTCCATCGTCGCAACGCCCCTCAAAGCGAGGTATGCCAGTATCTTTGCATTCTGCCCGTGAAATGCTGGGAACAGCTTTTCCAAAGCCTCTGGCTGTTCTACTGCCATTCTACGTTCCATGGATTGTAGATTCATATAAACCTTCACGCGTTTCACCAGGGGCGAAGTCAGGATCTGAACGAATCCAGGATGCCGGCATCGAATCCACTTTTCCAGTTACCTTCAAGACCCGGACTGGAGAAATCGCGACCAAGTACGTTTGGGCGGTGAAGGACAGGCAAGCCCTAGCAATTATAAAGGCGGTCTACGACCTTCTAATTGTGAAGAGGTCCGCGGCCGACCAGATACTTCGGTACTATAGCGAAACGGCATGAGGGCGATAATATTGAGCGGAGGGCTCGGGATGCGCTTGCGTCCTCTTACAGATGACAAACCAAAAGCTCTCATCCCTGTCAACGGCCGTCCTATCTCAGAGTACCAGATCGAGTGGCTTGTAAAGGACGGTGGGATAGACGCCGTGACTTTCGCCTGCG
>JACWAI010000084.1 GCA_014874415.1 Nitrososphaerales archaeon | reverse complement strand
GTACCCGTCCACCCTATTGAGGAGCCCTCCCCTGACGGGGAAATGCTTCCTCAGTTCCCGGACCTCAAGGACCTTGCTGCTCACGCCTTCCCTCCCTCGTACAGGTAACAGAGGGCGTGCGAATCTCCTGCCTTCCAGTACCCGGGCTTCGTCTTCCGGCAGACGTCCATGACGTAGGGGCAGCGCGGATGGAATCTGCATCCCGGCGGGGGATCGGTCAGGTCGGGGACCTCCCCCGGGACAGTGGCCAGGTCCCTCCTGGACTCGTGCCGCGCTCTGGGGGCGGGGATGCACTTCACCAACCCCTGTGTGTAGGGGTGCTTCGAAGAGTCCACCACCTTCTCTGCCTCCCCCTCTTCGACGATATCCCCGGCATACATCACTGCGATCCTGTCGCTGACCTCCTTCGCCACTGCGATCGAATGGGTGATCAGCAGCACAGAGAATCCCTTCTCCCGCCTGAGCCTGTCGAGGAGCTTCAGTATCTGGACCTGGATGGTCGCGTCTACAGCGCTTGTGGGCTCATCCGCGATCAGGAGCTGGGGGTTGGAAGTCAGAGCCATGGCGATCATCACCCGCTGCTGCATCCCCCCGGAGAGCTCGTAGGGGAAGGAGCCCATGATGGCCGCGGCGTCGGGGAGCTCGACGTTCCTGAGCATGCCCATGGCAAGCACCCTCGCCTCGGCCCCTTCGACGCCGATGTTGGCCTTGATCACCTTGAGCATCTGGTCCTTGACTCTGAACACGGGGTTGAGGGCCGTCGTCGGGTCCTGAAAGACCATGGTGATGTCCCGTCCCCTCACATCCCTCATCTGCTTCTCGCTGAGTTTGGTCAGGTCTTTCCCTCCCAGGACGACGGAGCCGCCTTCGAAACGGGCGTTGGGCGGGAGGAGCCTGATTATCGAGTACGCCAGGGTGGATTTCCCCGACCCGCTCTCTCCTACGACTCCGAGCACCTCCCCCTTTCCTACGTCCAGGTTCAGCCCCTGGAAGAGCCGAAGCTCTCCCCTCTCGGTCTGGAAGGAGAGCTTCAGGTCCCTTACACTCAGGAGAGGGTCAAGCATCAGCGGAGCCCCGACTGTCTCGGGTCCAGGTACTGGGTCACCCTGTCTCCGATGAGGTTGAATGAAAGGACGAGCAGAAAGAGGAAGATTCCCGGGAACAGTGCGAACCACCACGCCGTGGTAAGGTAGAACCTTGACTCGAATATCATGACGCCAAGGTCCGCCGTGGGGGGGCGCACGCCGAGCCCCAGGAAGCTGAGCCCCGCCTCCGCAAGGATCGCGAACCCCATGTCCAAAGCCATCTGGACGACCAGGGGGGCAAGGGAGTTGGGGAGTATATGCCTCACGATTATCCCGCCGTTCCCCATGCCCGCTGCCTTGGCGGCGAGGACAAAATTCTGCGTCTTGACGACCAGGGCTTTGCCTCTGGCCAACCTGGCGAATGCGGGCCACCATACCACGCCCAGGGCGATGAAGACCCCATAGAAGCTGGCTCCTATTATTGCGACTATGACCAGGGCGAGCACGATGTGAGGGAAAGACAAGAATATGTCAGTCACACGCATCAGGATCTCGTCCACCCACCCTCCGAAGAATGCCGCTGTGAGTCCCACGGCCAGTCCGATCAGAGTCGCAAGCACGACCACATAGAGACCGATGGTGAGCGAAGTCCTGACTCCGAAGAAGACGCGCGCCATCAGATCCCTCCCAAGCTCTTCGGTCCCGAATGGGTGTGCGAGGGTGGGAGGGCAGAGCCCCGCTATCTCCGTGGGCACTCCGGGGCAGCTCGGAACAGGGGTCGCGGCCAGCCCAGCTCCCTGGTCTCCATAGGGGGTCAGCCAGGGCGCGAAGATTCCGATGACGGCAAGGAACACGACGATCACGACGCCGACGAAGAACAGCCTGTCCCGCGACAGCGTCCTGATGGTCCTTCCCAGCCTGCGTAACGAACTTGCCGGGCGCCTCGAGACATCCACCGCGGATCACTTGATTATTCTGCGGTCGTAGTAAATCTGAACCAAGTCAACGGCGAAGTTCGATAGGGCGTAGATTATCGCTGTGACGATCGCCACCCCCAGGATGAGGGGGGTGTCTACGCTGCCGCTGATGCCTGACGAAGATATTCCGGTCCCTGTCCCGTAGATCACCAAGTAGCCGATCCCCGGGATCAGGTTGAACACGTCCTCCACATAGATGACGCCGATTATGGACCCGGCGAAAATCAGTCCCGCGTAGATGAGGACGGGGGGGAGCGCGTTCCTGAATGCCAGGCCGTAGTTGATTTCCCGTTCTGGGATGCCGTAGGCCCTCGCCGTCCTGACGTAGTCTTGGTTCAGGGTGGCGAGCATTGAGGCCCTGGTGTGCCTGACGATGATCCCCAGCGGGTAAAGCGACAGGGTGATCACCGGAAGGATCATGCTCTCGGCTATGGCCGCGAATCCCCCCATGTTGCCCGAGAGCAGCGCGTCGACGAGATAGGAGCCTGTGATGGTCTTGATGGGGTGGAAGCTGAGATACGTCAGGGTCCCTCCGTAGGAGCCTATGGGGAGGATCCCCCACCAGATCGCGAACACCAGCTGGAGGATTATGCCCAGCCAGAACTGGGGGAGGCCGACGAAACCGACGGAGAACACCCTCAGAAGGGAATCGACCCTCTTGCCCGCGTGGCGGGCGGCCTCTATCCCCAGGGGGATGCCTATGAGAAGGGCGATGGCCGTCGAAATGGCGGCCAGGGTGAGGGTGTTCGGAAGCCCCTCCAGGATGAGCGCAAGGACGGGAAGCTGAAACGAGAGCGACATGCCCAGGTTGCCTGTCAGGACGTCTCTGAGATAGATGTAGAACTGGTTGTACAGCGGGGTGTTGAAGCCGTATTCCTGCGTTATGCGCTGAATCTCCTGAGGGGTTGGATTCTGTCCTCCGAAAAATATCGCAGGGTTAGAAGGGACCAGATGCGACAGAAAAAATGTGACGGTGATGGTCCCAACCAGGACCACCACCATCAGGAGGGCCCGTCGTATGACGTAAGCCCCTATGTTCAATCCGCCCACTAACTGTACGTTAGCTGGTAGTAGAAGATGTAGTCGAAGCCGTAGTAGGGGTTAGGCACGTATCCTTGTAGGTGCGGACTTAGCACCCAGACCTGGTTCTCCGCGAAGAGGCCCCAGCCGGGCGCTGCCTGGTAGAACATGAGGTTCAGCTTGTTCCACTCGGCCTGTGCAACGGTTGGGTTCGACTCGTCGAGCCTTGCTTGGTTGAGCAGGTTGGTGAATGTGGAGTTTCTGAAGTAGGACCAGTTGAAGAGGATGTCGTTCTGATATGGCGCGCCTTGGATGGCGAAGAGTTCGTCGGGGACGAGCCACGGGTCCGCGGTGGCTCCGACCCAGTTCAAGAGGACGATGTCCTGTGCCGAAGGCGTCGACGCGTAGCTGATGGGACCTGGCTCGAAGACTGCGCCTGTTGTCTGGTTGAAGTACCCTGCCTGCTTTGTTACCTGGGCGAAGCCTTCAC
This sequence comes from Nitrososphaerales archaeon, assembly GCA_014874415.1. Classification (GTDB taxonomy): domain Archaea; phylum Thermoproteota; class Nitrososphaeria; order Nitrososphaerales; family Gagatemarchaeaceae; genus UBA183. Next base: position 58,191 of record JACWAI010000084.1, on the reverse strand, counting down.
CCTGGCAGTTGAGGGTGACCTTGAGAGGGGCCCAGTAGGTCTGAATGATCTGGCAGGCTGTCCCCAGGAAGGGGCTGCCGGTGGAGTAGGTGACCGTCCAGGTGACGTTGAGTCCTCCTGGATAACCTGCCTCCCTCAACAGCGCCAGGGCCTCGGTCTTGTTGCCTGCGTTAGGATAGGTTGGTGCGTTGGAATTGTAAAAGGGCTTGCCTGGGTTGATGATGCCCGGGAACATGGACCCGTAGCCGAAGTAGGCCTGGTTGACTACCTGCTGGTAGTTGATGGCTGTGAGGAGAGCCTCCCTGACGAGCTGGTTGTTTAGGTACTGGTGTTGGTTGTTGAAGAGGAGCCATACGGCCGAGAACGATGGGCCCGACTTCACCTGGAGGCCGGCCGAGAGGAGCTGGGGGATGTACTGATACTGCCCCGAGATACCGATCACGTCGAGCTGCCCCTTCTGCGCATATTGGACAGCCGTGTTGACGTTGGAGACTGTCTCGACGATTATGCTGGTGATCTGGCCGTGGTGCCAGCCTCCCCAGTAGTTCTTGTAGGCGCTGAGTTCGATGGTCTGCTGGGATATGCTTGAGCCTGTGGAATTGATCATGTATGGTCCCGAACCGTCGTCGTGGAGAGTCAGGAACCAGCTGTGAAGGCCTACGGTGTCGTTGGCCGCACCTGAGTATTTCACGATGTTGGGGCTGAACATGAACGCCGCATAGGCTGCCGCGGTCACGACAGGCTCGTTGGTGGCTTGTGTGTTGGTGATTATGACGGAGTATGGCCCGTTGGCTGCCACGCTCTTGAAGGTGTCCCAGACGTCAGGAGCGTCTCCGCCTCCATACTTGACTATCTCGTTGATCGAGTAGACGACCGCGGTCGAGTTGAAGGGGGTCCCGTCATGGAATGTCACTCCCTGCCTGAGGGTGTAGGTCCAAGTGATGTAGTCTGCGGAGTGGGTCCAGCTCGTGGCCAGGCCGGGCAGCACCGTTCCGTTGGGAGCCGTGTAGGTCAGCGTTTCATACATGTTTTGGACCACGTCGATGGTGGACGTCTCTCTCGGGTCCATGTCGGGGGACCAAGCGTTCCTCTGGACGACGATGGTCTGAGGGGTCACCGCCTGGGCCGAAGTTGTGCTTGTCGAAGTTGTGCTTGTACTGGAAGTGGTACCGGTCGTAGAAGTGCTGCTTGAAGTCGGAGTGGTGGATGTCGACGGAGTCGTTGAAGAACCTGAAGTGCTTGTCACAGCGTAGAATGCGACTGCTGCGAGTAGGATGACTACTACTACCGCGAGGGCGGCTTGACCTGTTGTCACGCCGTTTCGCGTCTTCATCTTCGTATTGAGGAGGTCTGAGAGTGATATAGACCTTTGCGGCATGACTTCGTATGGTCACCATAAAATCAATAGCAGTCACATCTCCTGTCATCGTTTAATTCCTGGGGTATTGTGCTCACAGGGAATGGAGCTTCTCTGCCATGTGGACGAGGACGACAACGTGATCGGGCCCGTTGAGAGGCGGAAGGCGCATATGGGCGGGTTGCTGCACCGGTCTGGGATGATCTTCGTCAGGCGTTCCGACGGAAGGGTGCTCATCCAGCACAGGAGCAGGTCGAAGGAGACGTTCCCCGGATGCGTGGACTCGTCGGTGGCATTCCATGTGAAATATGGAGAAGAGTACGATTCCGCAGCAAGGAGAGAGCTACTCGAGGAAACAGGAATCTCTGCCCCCATCCGCCTCATCGGAAAGTTCGAGCACAACGACCCTCCGGAGCATGAAATGGTGGCGGTGTACCAATGCACAAGCGACCAGGACATCAAAATCGACCCTACAGAATCAGAGGGATTCGAATTCCTGGCCGACCCCAGCGTCGACTCTCTGGTCGCTACAGGCAACCCCACTCCCTGGCTACGCGACGGCTGGCGTCTGCTCAGGCCGGGGACAGAGGAGCCATGACGAGCGAACAATTCGCCTTTCGTTGAGAAGGCATATCAGGGCCGGCAAAGGAAGCCGGCCGGTGCTTCCTCCAGGAGCGGTCAAACCGGACTACGATGGGTACTGCCTTTCCAATGTTCCTTCGACGATTCTCTCCGTGTTCGGCGTCAGAGGGACGGGGCCTACGCTCCCCAAGGACGCCTTCGGAGACATCGACACTTCAGGCGTGGAGAACGTCATCCTTCTACTGTGCGACGGCCTGGGGTACGACCAATGGAAGAGGCAGAGCGACAAGGGCTTCATCGGGGCGATGTCGAAGGGGAGCGTCAGGCCGATCACGACGGTGTTCCCCTCCACGACGGCCGCAGCCCTGACCACCGTCAGCACCGGGCTCACCCCACAGGAGCATGGCCTTCCCGAGTGGTTCGTCTACATGGAGGAGCTCGGAGAGGTCATAACCACGCTCCCGTTCACCAGGGTAGGGGACCCGAGGAGGGACTCGCTGGTGGGGACTCTCAACCCGAAGTCGCTCTTCGACGGCCATACGATCTTTCAGCAGCTGGCGGAGAAGGGAATCCGCAGCACCTCGTTCATGAACAGGGCTCTGGCCTGGACTGCCTACAGCAGCGTCTCCAGAATCGGCTCGGAGATCACGGCGTATAATACCGCTTCCGACTTGACGGTGTCGCTAAGGCGCCTGGTAGAGAAGTCCAGGGGCCCGAACCTCTTCTACGCCTACTGGTCGTACGTGGACACCATCGAGCACATCTACGGACCGAACACCGACGAGGCAGAGGTCGAGACATCCCTCATCTCCCACGCCTTCCAGGAAGGGTTCCTTTCCAAGCTGAGCAGGGAAGCGGCGAAGAAGACGCTGATCATCGTAACCGCTGACCACGGTCAGCTCCAGGTGGAACCAGAGAAGACCCTCTACATGAACCGGTTCAGGAAGTTCGCCAACGCCCTGGAGAAGGCGCCATCGGGGGTCCGGATACCGCCCTGGGGGAGCGCCAGGGACGCCTACATGAGGGTCGAAGAAGACAAGCTTCCGGGCATAATGGAATACCTGCAGGGGAAGCTCGATGGAGTGGCTTCGGTCATGACGACCGAGGACGCGATAGCGCAGGGGCTGTTCGGCGTCAACAGGCCGAGCAGGAAATTCAGAAGGAGGATCGGCAACCTGATGGTCCTCCCTCACGGGAACAGGACGGTCTGGTACAGATACAAGAAGGGGGACGCCCTCGACCTAAGGGGGCACCACGGGGGCATGACAAGAGCCGAGATGACCATCCCACTTGCGGTCGCCAGGGTCTCAGACATCCAATGATCAATTAACGCGCTTCAGCGCAGGCTTCCCAGGTACCCATCGATTCTCTTCTGCAGGTCCACGTTAACCTCGGGGATCGCCTTCCCTCCGTCTATGCGCACTATGCCATACCTGGTCTCCATCACCTTGAACTCCTTCGCTATGCTCCTCTGGTAGAGCACGAACGACTCGAAGAGGTCGTCTGAAAGCCCCATGTCAGCCCCTGACTCGTAGTAGTCGAGCGATCCGTACTTCTGGAAGACCCTGTGGAAAAGTTCCTCGGGGGGGACGTCGAGGTAGAAGACCAGGTCCGGCTTCACAGCGAAACCGAAGAGGTCGTGGGACCAGGACCTGCCGATCCCTCTGACGTTGCTCCTCGCCATGAGGGTGTAGATGTACCGGTCGGCCAGGACCACGTATCCTGCGTGGAGGGCGGGGATTATCTTGTGCTCCAGCTGGTCGGCGAAGTCAGCTGCGTAGAAGAGGGCCAGCGTCTTCTTGCCCAGCGGCAGCTTGTGCTTCGCCTCCAGTATCCCTGCCCCGATGAGCTCGGAACGCTTGAGCCCTGTCGTGATGACCGCGTGCCCCGCTGCTTCCAGGTGCGTTGTGATGAGGTCGATCTGGCTGCTCCTTCCCGAGCCGTCGGGCCCCTCTATGACGATGAGGCTCCCCTTCGACTCGAGGGGCTTCAGATATGAGATTCCCTCCCCGTAGAACTTCAGGGGCCTCGCGGCTATCTGCTGCGTCAAACCAGCTTCGTCTCCTGCTTCTGGTTCAGGTCGAGGGGCGGCTTCGGCCTCGGCGGAAGGAACTTGGAAACGTGCCGCCTCATCAGGTCCTGCTGCTCTTCTATATCGAGCGTCCCGTCGATCACGGCAAATCCATCCTTCTGTGCCATGCCTTCGTATTGCTCGACTATCCTAGTCTGGAATATCCTGTAGCTCTCATATTCGTCGTTGCTGAGGTTGAGGTCCATCCCCGCTTCGTAGTATTTCAGCTTGGGGCGGCCTTCGAGTATCCTGTCCATGGCTATGTCAGGGGGGACGCGGAAGTAGAAGGTGACGTCAGGCGTGTCTGCGAAAGAGTAGACCTTCCTGACCCAGGCCGGGGTGCACCCTCTGACGACGTCCCGGGCCAGCGCGGTGTAGATGTACCTGTCGGCGAGGACGAAGTAACCAGCCTCCAGCAGCGGGGAGATGTTCCTCTCATACCTGTCTGCGAAGTCGGTGGCGTGCAGGAGACTGAAGGTCGTGGGGGTGAGGAGCGCCTTCTTCTTCCCCTTGGAGGTGATCTCTTTCACCACGTCCGACGAGTTCCACTCCGTGAAGAATACGTTCAGGCCCAGGCTCCTGAGCCATTTGTCAAGGAGGTGCAGCTGGGTGGACTTACCCGAGCCGTCTATCCCCTCCACTACGATCAGCTTGCCCCTGTGTCCCCGTCCCGTCACGGTCTTCATTACGTTCCTAGGCATCCTAGCTTCCCACCTTCACGAGCCCGGCGTGGCGCTCCCTCTCCTTTACGCTGACGAATATCGTGACCGGCCTCTTGATGGCCGAGGAGAAGGTCAGCGCCGCCATCCTGGCTAGCTCCAGCGGGAACGGCCCCTCGTTCTGGATGACGCTGATCCTCAGACCTCCAGAGTAGGCCACCCTGAACTGTGCCTTAGAGCGATCCAGCACCTCCATCAGCCTCAGGCAGGATCCGAGCTTCTTCACCTGCTTCGCGTCATGGGCGAGCACCGAGGCGTACCTGCGCACGAACCAGTTGGCGGTCCGCGGCCGCCTGGCCCTGACGACGGAGATTGCCATCAGGAGCTGGTCCTCGTGGCTCATGGGCAGGTCCTCGCTCATCAGCGTCCCGAAGACTGCGTCGGGGTCAGCCTCTGCACAGTCGGGGGCCATCCCCCTCCAGGCAGCGGTCAGGAGGATCTTCTTCTCTCTCTCGTCCACAAGCCCGTTCCTGAACAGGCACTCGAGCAGCTCGGCATGGTCCACCAAGCCGGGGGCCAAGTCCCTGCGTGCAAGTAGGCGTTCCACGTCCTCCCTCTGCGCGACACCGTCCGAGTTCCTGACCCCGCCCTCAAGAAACTCTGTCAGTATGCCGTCCCTCAGGCCGTGGGTGCTCGCCAGGACCTGCTTGAAGCCCAGGCGCTTCATCAGAGTTCTTACCACAAGAGCCCCTGCCGCGATGGTCTCCGACCTCCCCTCCCCGATGGCTTCTATCCTGTTCAACTCCGGGAGCTTGAGCCTGAAGAACTCCCTGCTCATCTGCTGGACCGAACGGGAGCCAATCCTGTAGCTGTGCACCTTGTCGAACGGGTAGTCGGCCGCGTCTTGGGCGTATCTCGCCATTGCCCTGACAGTGCCCCCAGTCCCGACGAGCACAGTCTCCTTGTCGAGCCCGAGTTCCCTCCGGGATGGCAGCTGCTGGGCTATTTGCTTCGCCATCCTGCTCCTGCTCTTCTTCGAAAACGTGCCGTCTTTCCCGGCGTAGGCGGACGTCAGTTTCAGCGACCCGAGGGGAAGGGAAAGGATCCTCCTGACCCTGAGCTTTTCGATGTAGCTCAGCTCAAGGCTCCCCCCTCCCAGGTCGAAGAACAGGACGTTGGTCGCATCGATCGACCTGATGGCTCCCAGCAGCCCGTAGAGCGCCTCTTCGTTTCCAGTCAAGACCCTCATTTTCAGCCCCGTTTGCTCCTGCACCCGCTTCAGGAACTCTTCCCTGTTGGCTGCCTCCCTGACCGGGCTCGTCCCTATCAGGAGGACGTGCTTCACCGATTCAAGGGACGCTGTCTCGCGGCAGAGCCTGATGGCGTCGACAGTCCGCGATATGGGCTCGTTTCCGAGGTATCCCGTCCGCTCCAATCCTTCCCCCAGCTTGGCCATGGCGCCGAGCTGCCCGTAGGATTTTGCGGACCCGTCGGGCTCCACCTTGTACCTGACCATTTTTAGGGAGTTGAACCCCACATCAATTACAGCCACTTTCATTTTCCGTCCATTGCCTCCCGACGCCGCTTAATAGTTTCACTCAGCACGCTCAGCTAGGCCATCTTCCTGATCTGCTTTGGTGTCAGGAGCCAGCGCAGCTCGCCTGTTACCCGCGGATTGAATCCTGTCACCAGCAGCTTGGCCAGTCCTCCCTTCTTCAATGAAATTCTGAACCCCGGTGACGCCTCCCCTCCCCTCCCGGCGACGTCCCCGATGGTCGTGGTGAGATACGGCTCATGACCGACGCAGAGTACTCTGGAACCAGCCTTCAGCTTTCCCAGCCTCCTGTAGAACGCGTTCCTGTTCCCTTCGGGGCTGAGCTCAGGCCATCCTTCCACCTGGCCCTTCCTCTTCAACGCCTTGTTCACGATGATGGCCGTCTCCTCAGCCCGCTTCAGAGGGCTCGTCACCACATAATCGAACTCGAATCCGAGCGCCGCCAGCGCCTCCCCCACCCCTTCGGTCTCCTGCCTCCCCGCCGCCGTCAGCGACCTTTCATTGTCCTTCGAGACCAGGGAGGTCCTCTTGCCTGCCTCGCCATGCCTCAGAAGATACACTTCCACTCAGGTCGTCGCCCTCCCTCCTCGACCGCCAAGCGGACACATGAAGTTTCCTCCCTGTCTCGACGGTATTTCAGGAGGAACCATCGACGATATTGTGACCACATGTGCCTATATTGAACGGACGCGCAACTAGTGTGGGCTTACGGACTCCGTTCGGGGAAGCAATCGGCTTTTCTCCTAGTGGTTGTTACGCCCAACGATGGCAACCCTTCGCGTCAGGCGCAGGTCTCTCGAGGGACGGTATCGAGACAGGGCCAAGGCGCTCCTCGAGTTCGCAGTGGACCTCCCCTCGCGCCCCAATCCCGACCAGATTCACGACCTTAGGGTGACGGCCCGACGCCTTCAGATGTTGAGTAAGCTCCTCCCCAGACTGGTCAGGGGGCCGCAGGGTTTCAAGAGATTCGGCTTCGCACTGAGGTCGGTGCTCCGTGCGACATCGCAACTCAGAGACCTCGACACGCTCATGGACACCCTCGAATCGCAGAAACGGAATCTCCCCGGCGAGCTCTTCGTCGCCCTGGAGAACCAAAGGAGCGACGCCGCTGCCCGCGCCAAGGCAGCGACCGAAGTGCTCGCAGAGGCGCCAGCTCCAGACTTCGAGACTTCACAGCTGAAGAGCAGGCGGCTGACCAAGCGATTGAGGAAGCGGGTCCGCAAGAGCAGGGGCTCGGCCTCCGGGCTCATGGCGGCCGTATTGACCGACGAATCAAAAGTCGAGGAGCTGCACTCCCTGAGGAAGGAGGTCAAGAGGATGCGCTATCTGCTGGAACTGGCCGACGGGAGCCCTTCCGAGCTCCCTTCCCTGACCAATTGGCAGGATGCTCTGGGCTCGATACACGACCTCGATGTCGCGATCGCATATCTCGAGGGGAACCGGATCGAGTCCAAACGGAAGGCAATCCTCGAGCTCCGGCGGTCTCGCACTTCGAAGTATCTGAAGTTCGTTCGTGATTACAGGACAGACCTGATGGAGTCCTTCGGTGAGGGGAAAACCCTGCCTTTGAGCTCCCGCCCCGCGGCTGGTCTCAACCCCGCCTGAGCAGAACCCTCGCGTCGACAGAGAGAATTGCGTCCCCGGCTGCAGTCAGCGGGTTGACCTCGATCTGTTCTATCCGCGGATTCTCGGCCATTATCCTCGAGAAGCTAGAGACGACCTTCGCGAGACGTCCGATTCGCACTTTCGGGCCTCCCCGGTAGCCCTCGATGACGCGGCCCAACCTTCCGCGTCCAAGCATCATCTTGGCTTCCTCTAGATTCACCGGCGCTATGGCGAGCGAGTAGTCTTGCTCCAGCTCTGCGTATGTCCCACCCAGACCGACGACCACCACAGGTCCGAAAGTCGGGTCGCGTGTCCCGCCGAGCAGAAGCTCGATCCCCTTCACCATCTCCTGGACCAGCATCCCGTCGAAGGGTATCCTTCTTCTTCTGGCGATTGACTGGAAATGCGAAAAGACCTCCTTCGCCTTGGCGACGTCGGGCACGCCTACGACTACGCCCCCCGCCTCCGTCTTGTGGAGAAGATTTCTCGAGACGAGCTTGCAGGCGACCGGATAGCGGGCTGCCTCCAACGATCGGAATTCCTTGGGGGAGCGAACCAGCGCTGATTTCGGCTCTCGCATTCCGTAATCGTTCAAGAGCCGGGACACACCCGAAGGAGGCAGCGCCCCCTCGCCACGACTGAAGCGGCGTGCAGACGTTTGTCGAGCGTCGGCCGGTCCTCGGGCTTTTTCCCTCAAATCCACGTACGACGCCATGGCCGCCAGTGCCTGGACGGCCCTCTCAGGGGTAGGGAAGCTCGGGATGCCGTTGGACATGAGCTCTCCATGGATCCTCCCTGCGAGCGGCGACTCACCCATGACGCCCACCGCAACCGGCTTCTTCGACCTCCTGACGACTTCGCTGAGCCGCTCTGCGACGTCTGTGGCCATCCCTGGCGCTTGGTGGGTGGGCAAAAGCACGGCCAGGTCGACCTGCGGGAGAGCGAGGACCCATTCCGTCACCCTCACGAAATCATCGGAGGTCACGGACGCCGTCAGGTCGACGGGGTCCGCCAATGACGCGTTCGAGATGAAGCTGGACCCGGCGAATTCCGAGCGGAGCTTGCGTGCGACGGCTTCCCCCAGAGGTTCGACCACCAGTCCAGATGTCTCCGCCTCGTCCGCTGCGATGGCGCCTACCCCGCCTGCATTCGTGATTATTGCGAGCCTCTTCCCTTTGACCTGCGGCAGCATGGAGAGCGAGATCGCAGCGTCCACGAGTCCCTGGAGGCCCTGGGCTTCGACCACCCCTGACTGCTTGAAGGCGGCCCGGTACACCTGATAGTCTCCCACCAGGGATGCGGTATGGGTGAGAGCCGCCCTCGCGCCGACCTTCGTCTTGCCCACCTTCAGGACGACCAGGGGCTTCTTCCTTGCGGCCGCGGCCGCGACACGCATGAACTCCCTCCCGTTGCGGAGCCCCTCGAGGTAGGCCACGATCACCTTGGTCTTTGAATCCCCGGCGAAGTACCGCACCGCGTCTTCAAGAGATACGTCGAGCTGGTTCCCTGTCCCGACCAGCGCCCTTATCCCGACCCCCTGGGCCGCTAGCTCCTCCGACACGGTCTCTCCAAGGTGCCCGCTCTGTGTGATTATCGCGACCCCTCCGGGGAGAGGCTTGAGCATCGAGACGACCTGGCTCCCGTCGGGGAGGGGCTTGGTGGGGCGGAGGAAGAGCGAATCTACTCCAGACATTGTGTCGACAAGGCCGATGGTGTTGGGCCCGAGTATCCTCATTCCGTGCTTCGCCGCAATCGTCCCAATCTTCTTCTCCACGTCCCCCCTTCCCGCTTCTGCATAGCCCCCCGTGATCATCACTGCCGCCCTTACCCTAGATTTCGCCGCGGCATCGATCAGGGGGACCGTCTGGGACTCGGGGACGGCCACGATAAGTAGCTCGGGCACCTCGGGGAGCGCTCCGATTGAAGGATAACAGGGCTGGTCCCCTATCCTGTCGTGCGCGGGGTTGAGCGCGTACACCGATGCCTTGAGCAGGCCTTTCTCGGAGTTCTCGACGAGGTTCGCGAAGATTATCGACCCAAGTTTGTTGGGGTCGGTCGAGACCCCTGCGACGGCGATGCTCTTCGGCTCAAAGAAACTCTGCATCCCGCGCATTCGATCATTGGACAACGCGATGGCCGCTACTGCCTGGAGAATGTGACTAAAAGATACACTCAGACGCCGTTTGCTTCGAGGGCAGGAAGCAACGCAGCAGAGTACCCAGTCTCTAGTGCAGCAGTTCGGTGTGGTTGTCTAGGCTCCCCTCAGCAAGAGACTTGACTGCGTCGTCGGCGCTCTGGATTCGCGTAATGAACGCTTCCTTGCCCGAACTCCTGATCGCTTCGTACATCGGTCTCCCCATCCCTCTTGCAATCACGACTTGGCAGTCGCTTACATTGGAGAGCATAGTGTTATGCGTCGCCATCTCCTGCGCATGTCCGTGCCCTCCGCCGAGGACGTGCCCAGCCTTGTCTCTGCTCTCCTTTCCCTTCACTGATCCTCCGACCAATTCGTAGACAAGATAATGCCTTGCCATGCCGAAGTGAGGAGAAACGGTCACACCGTCGTCTGTCACCACTGCTACCTTCATGGGGCTGAACCTCCCAGGTGGGGACAAAAGAATTCTGCCGGCGAGCGCCGGTTCGCCTAGCGCACTTTCTTCCTGAGTTCGACCGCCAGCAGGATCATCGCCGCGGCGAAAGCTGTGGCTGCGGCGTAGAGATACGATCCGAATTCACTAAAGGTGAAAAGCGCCCCCATCACGATGTTAGAGGTGAAGAGCCCGACCGCCCTGCTAGAGCTCAGCCAGCCCATCCCGGTCGACAGCTGCTTCGATTTTACTAGCGTCGATGTCAGCACAGGCTCGAACGTCTCGACCGATCCGGTGGCGAAGCCGAGCCCGGCCGCGCCGATGTAATACACGCCCAGGCCGAAGCCGAAGGCATAGGACAGACCGATCACAAACGAGGAGGCGGCGGCGACCAGATATCCGAAGGACCAGAGGGTCCTGAAGGGCCGCTTGGCCCGGATTGAGCCGAGGAGATATCCTGCGACGGCCGAGACGCCGAGGTATATCCCGAATGTGATTATCCCAAGCACCGCGCTCCCTTGCGACTGAGCGACTGTCACGATTGGGAACCCCAGCGCGTAGTAACTGAAGCCGAAAAGTGTCGCGGACAGCAGCATCCATCTGAACACGGACCTGTTCGTCTTCTCCGTTTCGTCTTCCTGATTTTTGACGCCCACATCTGATGCCGAAGTCGCAGCCAGGAACTCTTTGTTCGGTTCCGTCCCCGCGAGGACAAGGGCCGCGCTGGAAACAAGCAGTGGAATCGCCGTAACGAGCACTATCTCCCTCAGGGGCACTCCGACTAGAACGAAGATCACGGAGTAAACTACCGCGATCATGCCTCCCCCCACGTCAAGGGCGTGAAGGAAGCCGAAAATCCTGGATCTCTGGGCCGGGTCCGAGACCTCCACGAGCCAGGCCCTCCTGGCCGGGGTTCGGAAGTACCTCGCCCACCATCCCAGGATGAAAAGAGCCCCGATCACCAGGACGTCGGGGAAGAGGACGCTCACAGACATGAGGGGTATCAGCAGGTTCCCGAGCAGGGCTATCGGCTTCCTCCCGTGCCGGTCTCCCAACCTCCCGCCCACCAGCGAGAAGAGCGACCCCACGCCGTAGCTCAAAGCGAGAAGCAATCCGTAGACATACGCGGGCTGGCCAAGGTCGATCACTATCAGCAACGGGAAGATGGCCGTCACGGCCTGGTACCCCATGTCGGCAAAGAACGCCGAGAAACAGATCAGCAGAACATCCTTGGTGAGCCACGGGGTAGGAGCCTTGCCTTCTCCTGAACTCGACACGATCGGCCTTGGCCGATCCTGAGTTTGTAAACGTTCGAAGTCAGGAAGTGTCGTCATTCATGTTTTCTCGTCCTGGGTCAGGCCGAGGTGTACAAGGGCCATGTGCCGGGAAAGCGCCCTGCCTTCGCCATACCCATTTCCGCAATAGGGGCACCGCAGTTCTCCGGGCGAAGCAAGCTCGGCGAGGGGGACATGCTCGTGAAGGACTCCCGAGACGATGCTCTTCTGGACCACCAGACCTACGAGCTTTCCGTTCCTGATCACCCCCAGCCGTCGCGCGCCCATTTCGATCATCTTTGCTATCGCGTCTCTTATCTTGCTCCCGAACTCGACGCTCTCGAGGGGGGACGACATCACATCAACGACCTTCGTGGATGAGGGGTCCAAGCCTGCCGCCACCACATCATAGAGGATGTCCCGCTCGGTAAGAATCCCAATCGGCACTCCGGCTCGAACCACCACCGCCTCCGTGGAACCCAGCATCTGCATCTTTCTTGCGGCGCTTGAGACCGTCTCGGCTGAAGGGACCTTCAAGAACGTCCTGGAGACGAAGGTGTCAATCGGCTCGTCCAGGAGTGCGTCCAGATTCTCCGGCACGCCGGGCCCCCTCAAGTCAGCACCACATCTCCTCTCTTCAGGACTTCGATGACCTCAGGTCTGAGGATTTCAGTAGGGAGCTCTTTGCCTTCGGCCAGCAGCTGTCTCATCCTCGTCTGGCTAACCGCTAGGTGGTCTGCTTCGGGGTGCGGACACGTCTTCGAGGTGGCCATGGCCCGGCAGACCCTGCAGTAGAACGTCTCAAGATACTTCATAGGAGTGATGCCTATGTTGAACTGGTCGAAGATCCTGTGGCAGGCGTAGGGCTCGTAGTACTTGCCGACCCCCGCCTGGTCCCTTCCGACGATGTAGTGCGTCGCCCCGTAGTTCTTGCGTACGATGGCAAGGAAGAGCGCAGCCTTGGGCCCTGCGTAGCGCATGGTTATGGAAAGGGAGGTAAGCACGACTTTGTCCTTCGGGTAGTATCCGTCCACCACCTTGCGATACGCTTCCATTATCACGCCAGGTCTGTAGTCTCCCTTCTTCAGGCGGCCGATGACAGGATGAACTAGGAGCCCATCGATGTCCGAGCTTTCGAGGGAGACCTTCTGGATGTACTCGTGAGCTGTGTGAGGAGGGTTCCTGCACTGGTAAGCGACGACGTTCTTCCACCCCTTGGCCCTGAAGAGCTCGCGCGTCTCCTTGGGCGTCATCTCGCTGCTGACGGTGGGGAGCTCCAGCCTCCTTAGGAGGCTCACCTTCCCTGCGACCGCCTTGTCCCCATAGCTGTTGAAGACGTCCCCGACGTTAGGATGGTTCGGGTCAGTTGTGCCATAGGCGCCCATGGCGAACTCTTCCCTGGGGAGGTCGTAGATCTCGGTCAGCGACAGCATCGCGAAGATTTCGCCGTTCCAGTCGGCGAGAGAAACAGTGTCCCCCTCACTCGCACCCATGAGCTGTTCCTTCGGAATCGCCATTACAATTGGCATCGTCCAGGGGAGGCCCTTCGGAAGCCGGCTCTCATGGGTGACGGAATGGAATGTTGCCGAGTCCATGAACCCCTCCAGCGGCGAGTAGGCGCCAATGGCGATCTTCTCCGTGTCATATACGAAGTCGACGAATGGAGAAATCTTCGGCAGCTCTTCCGCTTCTTTCAGCTTTGCTTCGGCTACGCCCGCTGGTACCGCGAGGTCAACCAGCCTGCCTCCGTAGGGTTCCCCTGGCGCCGACACGTTTTCCACTGCTTTCACCCGCCAATGAGTTGGACGTAGGGCCTGGTGAAGAGCGACCATTCGCCTGTGCGTGGGTCATACCTCGAGTTGACGAAGACGTGCCAGTTCTTGTCGTCGAGACCAGGGTAGTCCGACCTGTAGCAGTAGCCCGGCCACCTCGTCTCCTTCCTGTAGAGGGTGTGGCGCAGGACGGCCTCTGCGGTCATGACCCTGTGGTGCAGCTCCCAGGCCCTCTGCAGCTGGTGAAGGTTCTCCGCACCGAGCTGGCCCAGGTCCTCCTTCAGCATCCCCAGCAGCTCCAGCCCCCTGTTCAGGAGCACCTCGTTGGTCATGTAGAACGACCCCCAGCCGCCGACGTACTCATCCATGATCTTCTCCAGGCGAACGACCCCCTGGTCGGCGTACAGGTAGAACGGGGACACCGTCCCCCCCGTGATCATGTTCTTCCCGAGCCTGTACGTCTCCATGGGCTTGAAGATCTCCTCCTTCAAAGACTCCGTCTTTCCATCGGCCAGGGACGGGCTCCTGTCCGCTGCCTTCTCCCTGATGTAGGCGACGGCCGCCTTGCCTGCTAGTCTCCCCTCGGTGAAAGATCCCGACGAGAACTTGTGGGCGGAGCCGCCGATCGTGTCCCCCGCTCCGAAGAGCCCCTGGACAGTCGTCATCCTGTTGTACCCCCAGAAGTAGTCCTTGGACGAGAGGTCCGACGGGCCGCTCGCCCAGGCGCCCGAACAGGTCGCGTGGGAGCCCATTATGTACGGTTCGGAAGGCTGAAGCTCGGAGGGCCTCTTCTTCGGGTCTATGTTCTGGGAAGCCCACACGATTGTCTGGCTCATGGTCATGTCGAGGAAGTCTTCATGCCCCAGCTCTTCTTTCTCTCTGGTGTCGAGGACCTTCTCTGTATGAATGAATATGGGACTTCGGCCTGCCTTGATCTCCCTGAGCATGGCGTCGTTCCTCAGGCAGGTCGGGAAGGGCTTCGCGTCGACGTAGTTTCCATAGAGCGCGCGCTGCTCTTCCTTGTACTTCAGTTCGTAGTCCTCGCCGTAGGCGTTGGAGGCCGTCGCCTTCAACGCCAGGAACCACGCCCCCACCGGGCCGTATCCGTCCTTGAACCGGGTGACCACCAATTTGTTCTCCATCTGCGTCATCTCGGCTCCGACCCCGATGAGCAGGGCATAGGCTGAGCCGGTGCTCCAGGGAGAGTACCAGGTCCTCCCAGCGCCTTCTCCCACCGACCTCGGCCTGAACACATGCGTGGCGCCTCCCGCAGAGACTATCACAGCCTTGGCGCGGAAGACGTAGAGCGCACCGTCCCTCACCCCTATCCCGGCGGCCCCCGCTATCCTGTTGCTGTCCTCGGCGTCGGTCAACAGGTGGGTAATCATCACCCTGTTGTAGACCTGGTCGGCCGCCTTCGTCGCGGCTTCTGCCACTATGGGCTTATACGACTCTCCGTGTATCAGTATCTGCCACCTCCCTTCGCGCTTGTACCTCTTCGTCTGCTCGTCGTAGATTATCGGGAGCCCCCACTCCTCGAACATGTGCACCGTGGAATCGACGTGCCTAGCTATGTCGTAGACCAGGTCTTCCCTGACGAGTCCCATCAGGTCGTTCCTAGTGTACTTCACGAAGTCCTCGGGGGTGTTCTCGTTCCAGCGCATCCCCATGTAACAGTTGATTGCCGACAGACCCATGGCGACCGCCCCGCTCCTCTCGATGTGCCCCTTCTCCACCACCACGATCTTGAGGTCCCGGCCCCAGTACCTGGCTTCGTAGGCGGCGCCGCATCCTGCCATCCCTCCCCCGACTACCAGGACGTCGCAGTCGACTGTCTTGGTCTTCATGGCTTGGTCGCCGTTGCGAGCCCCCTCTCCGATTTCAGGTATCCGGGCTCATGTGCGAGCAGCTGTGACCTGAATTCTTCATCGGAGGGATTCTGGAAGCTCTGAGGAGGCGATATGGACCCCCAGGCGGTGGTGCGGATGGGGAACTGGAACTCGTTCTTCATGTCGTTCCTGTACTTGATCTTCCAGCTCACCACGTTCTTCTCCTTGTCCCTCAGGACGGTAAGCTTGTGGTTCAGCGGAGCGAAATCAGCGTACCCTCTCATGTCGATGGCGTGCTGGGGGCACTCCTTCACGCAAGAGTAGCACTCCCAACAGTAGTTCGGTTCTATGTTGAACGCCTTCCTCCCGCTGACGATGCTGTTGGAAAGGTGCATGATGTCGCTGGGGCAGATGTCGACGCACTTGCCGCAGCCGTCGCACTTGTTTGGGTCGACGAAGGTCGGCATCAGCTCCCCTCCGTTTCCCTCGCGTTTCCCGGCCCCATCGGCAGCAGCGGCTCCTTGCCGAGCTTGGCGTCCACCTCTTCATGGAGTATCGAGACTGGCTTCGAAATCGCGTGGAAGAACTTCGTGAACGGCGCCGTCGCGAGCAGCACTATCACGAAGGCCATGTGCAGCCAGAAGGTGTCCGAGACCAGGTCAGAGCCGTTGGCGGAGTAGACAGCCTGTTGCGTGACGAAGCCAGTGATGACGGTGAGGAAGAGGGTGACCATGAACACGTCGGAGCGGGTCAGGCGCCAGATCGGAACCTGTTCCCTGTAGCGGACGTAGAACATCAGGATGAAACCGACGACCACCAGGATCCCTCCCGAGTTCCCGAACAATTTGACGGGATCTGTCAGAGACAGCACGGTGTTCGAGGGGTCGGTTATGAACGCGAGCGTCGTGGAAATCCCAAGGAAAGCGAAGCCCCAGAAGAGTGCCAGATGGGACGCACGCTTCAGCCTGCTGCAGGTGCCGAGGACTTTCGTGGCGAATACGTCTCTCAGCAGGACCACGAAGAAGCTCCTGGCAGTAGTCCCTGTCGAAGACACCTTCCCGGCCAGTTCCGCCGGGGGCCGAAGCAACTGCCATCGGTCGAAGTGATGAATCGCTCCGTTCCTGACCCTGTAGTAGACTCCAACGACAACGAACGCCAGGATGACGAAGCTTCCGATGTCGATGACCTCGTTCGCTATGGGGAGACCAATCGCTGGCGTTCCTACTCTGCGCCTCCTCTCGAAAAGTTGCCGGCATTTCGGGTCGGTGTGGGCGACCGCTCCATCTGAGCAGATATCTGAATATTCGAATTAATAATCGCTTCTTACCCTTGGAGAACGATTATTAAGAAGAGCTGACGCTCTCCTAACGGATGAGGAATCACCGGGCCTGGGAAATCTATCAGGCTCACGCCGAGTTCTGCAAGACTTTCTCCCACCCAGTGAGGCTCGCAATCCTGGACGGCTTCAGGGAAGGGGAGAAGACGGTCTCTAGGCTGGTGAGCGAGACGGGGGCGACGCAATCCACGGTCTCGCAGCAGCTTTCGCTCCTGCGGAAGCTCGGCATAGTGCGCACCAGACGAGAGGGAAGGCTAGTGTACTACAAACTGGTGGACCAAAGGGTCCTGAAGGCCTACGACTTGGTCGATGCGGTCGTCCGCGAGACCAGGATGGGCCAGGCCAAGATACTCGCCTAGGCCTTTGGCCTGATCTGGGCAAAATTCTCCCGAGGAAGAATTAAGCCGGCGCCGAGCTCGAAACGACTTGTGCCTAGGTGAATATGGTAACCGAGTTCGGGTCGGTCGCCCAGTCGAGGAAGGTCGACGCGCCGCAGATTGAATCGGTGAGCGGTATCAGGTCCTTGTCTGTCATCCCCATGAGCCCCATGGTCGGGGAGCAGGCGTGGAACCTTACTCCCATGTCCTTGGCCTGTTGCATCATCTCAGGAATCGTCGGCCAGTACTTCTTGATCTTGCCCTTCATCATCTTCGTGGCCATGGCGGTCATCCCCGGAAGCATCCCCATGATGTTAGGCATCGGGAGGGCGGGGTTGCCCACGGACGCTATCTTCGTCTGGGTCTGGCCTTTCTTGTCGAGCAGCTTCAGTCCCCAGAAAGTGAAGTAGATGTCGACGTCCATCCCCGACGCCGCGCCCGTGGTCGCGAGGATCATCGGCGGGTAGACCTTGTCTATGGTGTCGTTGGTCACTACCAGGACCAGATGGTTGGCCTTTTTCCCGATTTCCGCTTCCTTCGACTGTTGCGTCGTCAGGGTCAACTTGCTACTTCATCCTCCTTATGAGAAACGTGTACACCTTCGGAGAACCTCCATCCTCTGTGACGCTCAAGAGTTCGTTGCCCGTCATCCTGCTCCAAGAAGTGAGATCCGGCTTCGAACCAGGGTCGGTGGCCAGAACCTGCAGGACATCCCCGACCTGAATCTGTTTGACAGCCTGGCTCGTCTTCACTACCGGAGCGGGGCATAGAAGTCCTTTCGTATCAAGAACCATCGCCGGCTTGGCATCGGTTGTCGCCAAACTCGTCCCTAACATATTAGGATAGTCGAATATTTAAACCTTAGAACCGGTGTGAATCGCACACAGGCGAAGGTCTTCCGAGCCGATTTTGCTCCTCTCCCGCAGAAGATTCCTCATTCGACCGAGTCCTTCATTCTGACCTGGAACCCAGAATCTTCGAGGACCTCCACGACAGCTCGTACCACACCCGCCGTATCGATATCCCTCCTCCACTCGCTAATGTTTGAAACCGGGGGGCAGCCGGCTGGTGGGATGCATAGGAGGTTCAGCTTCTGCAGGTCGGAGTGCAAGAGTAGCGTCCCATGAACCAACAATGTGCGGACCGTGGACCTGGCGGCCATCCCTGAGACCTTGCGGCTCAGGACGTCGATTCTGTTCGGCGGGGAGAACCTGGCCTTGACGCCGAGGCTCTCGAGAGCCCTTATCACATATTTCGAACCCAGATCGAAGGCCGCAGTCGGCGACATGAACGCCCCTGAAGTCTTCAGGAAGAAACTCCAGTTCAGGTTGCCTTCGTCGTGGTAGACCACCCCGCCTCCCGTTTCCCTTTCTATGACCGGGACCTTCATCTGCTGCGCGAGCTCTTCGTTATACCAGCCGTACTTTGCGCTCTTTGCCCTTCCCCTGACGAGGCACTCGGAATTCACCCAGAAGCGGACTAGCTCGGGAAGGGAGCCACCATCGACGCGGTCGAAGATTCTTTCCTCCCGCGCCAGGTTTTCCGTCGGGTCCGTGCCCTTGTCGAAGAAGACTACCACCTCCCTGCTGGACAAGAGTGACTGAGCGTCGAACAGTCGTGTTTTCAGGTTTTTCCGCAGTCGACTCCCCATTCATCGATGATGGGCTTGTACTTTTCGGCCGCTTCTTTGCCCGGGATCAGGAGTTTCAACTCGTCGTCAAGCTTCTCCGCCGTGAGCTTCACAACCCAGTTTGCGTACGAGTCGCTGTTCATCAGGGAAGGCTTGGATATCACCTCGGAGTTGACCTCGGCCACGGTCCCGGTCAGGGGCGCCCTCATGGGCCCCATGAACTTGGCGCTCTCAATGGTCGCCAGGATTGCCCCTCGTTCGATTTTGGTCCCGACGGGCTTCGCTTTGATGAATATGACTTCTCCCGCATACGCCTGGGCGGGTTCAGTGGCCCCGACAGTGGCCACCCGACCTTCCACCCTGGCCCACACATGGAAGCCCACGTCATACAGCAGGTCTTCGGGGACTCTGCACCCTCTGTAGGGCAAGCTCACGGTCTCCTTGGAATCAGAAGTAGAGCACCACAGTTTCGGGGTCCGCGGTCATTTCCAGGAGGGTCGCAGCCCCGGCAAAGCTGACCCCTTCGATCAGATCGTCGTCTTTCATCTTCCAAATCACCTTGGCTGCCGTGCTGCAGCATAGCATCTTGACCCCGCTGCGCACGGAAATGTCGATCACCTTCCTCAGTGGCTCCCCGTCGCCGGTGGTCCTCAGGCTCTCCGCCACCCCCTTCTTGATCAAGGAAGGTCCCTCTGCGAGGAAGAACATCGTCGTGTCGAACCCCATGGCCGCACTGGCGTTCGCGTAGTAGAATGGAGAAAACGCCTTCTTCGGCTCTGCCATCCCCGTGCTCACGACGAAAAGGTACTTTTTGTCAGCCAAATCCTGTCAGCCAGTGACCGTTGAAAGTCACATCCCTAATCAGTAAGGGAACCTCCCAAACTATATATAATCACTTCGGATATTATGATTCTTGAATGTATGTCACCAAAACCGTGAAGGTGGCATCACGGCTTGGTAAGCTGAACGAGGACGGCTGGCACTACAGCGGGCTCCCGGGCCTCCACTGGGAGGCGGAGAACGCGCGCACCGGGGACAGGAAGATCATGAAGAGGATCGTCGAAGAGGTCACGACCGACCCCCGCTACGAAGACTTCTACCACGCATGCATCAACTGCGGGAACTGCACGTCGGTTTGCCCGCCGTTCAAGCTCGTAGACTTCGCCCCTAGGATCGTGGTCCAGAAGGTGATGCACGCCAAGGACGAGCCCGAGCTTCTCTACCAGATGATGGACCAATACATCTGGTCGTGCTTCCAGTGCTATTCCTGCTGGGAGGTGTGCCCGGCGAAGAACAATCCCGGAGGGCTCGTGGCCATGCTCAAGGAAAGTGCCGTCAAGCACGGGCTCAGCTCCGCGAAGCGGTCCCTCGAGCCTTACAGCAAGATCCTCTACAAGGTGATGACGACTGGGACCCAGATTACCCCTGACATGCACAGCTCCAACGCACCCTTCAGGGACTGGGGAGGAGGAAAGGCGGACCTTGCAAAGCACCTTAGGGAAGAAAGAGCGGCTGTCCCTGTCGAGACCCTGGCGGGGGTCATCGACAAGAGCTGGGACGTCCCCGAGAGGACAATGCAGGAGCTTATCACGATTGAGAAAGAGTCGGGCGTCACCGACATGGTGAAGCAGACGCTCAAGGACGTGGCCGAGATGGTAGAGGAGGCCGGCGAAGAGCTGGGGGTGCAGAAGTAGTTGTCAGACAGTCAGATCCTGAACCTGGGCAAGGGCGAAGATGCCGAGGTCAAGACCGTGGACCTGAAGTACCTCGAGAAGCTCTCCATGGACAGGAAGGCCACGCTTGCCTACGGCAAGGTGGAGGATTACCTCCTGATGCTCCAGAAGATGAAGGATCTCGAGCGGTCCGGCGACATCATGGTCCATCATGCAGGGGATGAATACGAGCCGGCGACGGTCAAGACGCTCAGCGGGAGGGACAAGAAGATTCCAACAGTAGAGCTGTGGCAGCACAAGTCCTGCGGCCAGTGCGGGCACATCCCAGGGTACATCTCGGCCCTCTACTGGATAATGGCCGAACTCAAGATTCCATACGTCGACGACACCAACCAGACGTCGTGCACAGCCTGGAACTACTACGGCTCAGGCACCTCAAACCCGGTGGCCCTCTCGGCGGTCTTCGCCAGGAACATGCACGCCGCCTACGAGAAGAACGCCTACCCGCTGATCCACTGTGGTACCAGCTACGGGGACTACAAGGAAGTTCGGTATCTGATGGTCATGAGCAGGGAAGTTCGGGACCAGGTCAAGGCGATTCTGAAGAAGATAGACAGGGACCTCGTCCTGCCTGAGGAGCTCGTCCACTACAGCGAATGGATGCACGTCAAGAGGAACGACATCGCGGAGAAGAAGAAGATCGATGTCTCCAACATTAAAGCTGCCGTCCACGCCGCATGCCACACCTACAAGCTGATGGCCGAGGACTTCACCTACGATTCAACCATCATGGGGGGAATGCGGCCTGCACCCACGACGAGCGTCGCCATGGCCCTGGGAGTCGACGTCAAGGAGTACAGCACCTGGTCCGACTGCTGCGGCTTCGGCTTCAGGCACATCCTCACCGAGAGGGAGATCAGTAGGTCCTTCGCTTACTTCAGGAAGATACAGCCTATAGTCAGGGAGACCAAAGCCGACGTCCTCTTAGTCCACGACACCGGATGCGTGACTACCCTTGACAAGAGCCAGGTCGTGACCCTGGCCCACGGATACAAGGAGACTGTGCCGGTCCTCTCCGACGCCCAATTCGCAGCCCTTGCCATGGGCGCCCACCCCTTCAAGATCTGCCAGCTCCACTGGCACCTGGCGGAATGGAAGGGCCTCCTAGACAAGATGGGAATCGACTGGCAGACTGCCGAGACCGAGTACAAGGACTACGTGCAGAAACTCAAGGAGGGGATGAAGCCAGTCTACATCACCCCGCCGAAGCGCAGGCTTCAGCCCAGGGTGAGAGTGCCGGAAGGGGGAACGTAGTCGTGGCTGAAGACCTTCCAGTCCTCGTCGTCGGCGCCGGCCCGTCGGGGCTCAGGGCAGCCGTCGACCTGGCGGAGTTCGGCACCAAGGTGATTCTCGTTGAGAAGAGGAACGAACTGGGCGGGGCCCCCATTCGCTGGAAGTACAAGCTGCTCGCACCCGAGCTCAGGCCGGCCGAGGAGGTCATGGGCCCTCTGCTTTCATCCGTCGGATCGAACCCGCTGATAGCAGTCCACAAGGACGCCTTTGTCGACGTCTGCGACGGCCCCCCGGGGAACTTCCGGGTGGTGATAGGGCGCAACGACGGCGGCGCATTCGTCGAGAAGCGGGCTTCGTCAATAATCGTGGCGACGGGCTTCGAGCACTTCGACGCACGCGTGGACCCGCGGTACAGCTACGGCAGGGCGCCAAACGTCATCGGCATCAACGAGCTCGAGGGCATGCTGAAGGAGGGGAGGGTGGTGGGGCACGACGGGAAGGTCCCCAAGCGCGTCGCCTTCATATTCTGCGTCGGCTCTCGCGACAAGGCGACCAACCCCTGGTGCTGCACAGTCTGCTGCGGGGTCAGCATCAAGCAGGCCATCGAGATGAAGGAGCTGATCAAGGACGTCCAACTCTACATGATCTACATGGACATCAGGACCACAGGCCAGTGGGAGAAGCTCTACTGGGACAGCATGGAGAAGTACGGAATCAACTACATCCGGGGAAGGGTCGCCGAGGTCTACTTCACAGGCGAGAAGCTCCTGGTCAAGGGGGAGGACACGCTGGTGCGCGGTCCCTTCGAGGTGCTCTTCGACATGGTCGTCCTCGCCGTGGGCATCGAGCCTGGCCCCGGTACCAAAAAGATCGCAGGCACCCTGGGCTTGCAGTTGAACGAGAACGGCTTCCTCGCGCCGATGCACCCGAACATCCACACGGAGTCGACGAAGGAGGGGATCTTCCTCGCAGGGTGCTGCGTGACCCCCATGTCCATCGAAGAGTCGCTGGCAGAGGGTTCCGCCGCTGCCATGGCCGCAGTCAAGTTCGGAAGAAGGCTCGCGCCGAAACTAGAGGTGTAGCTTCTCGCCGGAGGAAGAGAGACCCAAGAAGAAGGACGAGAAAGGGAAGTTCATAATCGAAAGGCGGTACATCGACGACGACCGCATCATCGAGCCTGAGAAGCTCGAATCAGGCGGGGTGGACATGTCGGGCCGCTGGGGCCTCATCGTTCTCCCCCGCACCATAGGCGACTTCGACCACTCTCTCCTGGAGATGGTGAAGGAGCACCCCAAGGGGAACAACATCGGGAAGTGCTGGCAGTGCGGGAACTGCACCGCCGCGTGCCCCGTAGCTGAGAAGAACCCGGCGTTCAACCCCCGCTATTTCATCTACGCCGCGAAGATGGGCTACGAGCAGGAGGTGAAGAAGATGAAGGACAGCATCTACCTCTGCACCAGCTGCGGCCGCTGCACTGAGGTCTGCCCCAAGGGGGTCGACCCCAGCGGTGTGATGGAGGCGATAGGGACCATGATCAGGAAGGGGCGCGGCTGACGGCCGGTACCCCCTCCCGGAGCGCGCTCCCATGGGTCGTGACCATCGTTTCAGTCGCTATCCTCCTATACGTATGGGTCCAGCTCTACTTCGTCAACCTCAACTCCATCGCCACCGGGGCGACGACCCAGGTGAACAGGAACGTCGTACTCAACAAGACGATAATCGACTACTCGGGTCTGGCCGCGGCCGCGGTGGTGGCGGTCGGCGTCATCTTCAGGACGCGGAACAAGAGCATCCCACTCCTCATCCAGGAAATCCTGCACGCGGTGGGCAACAACTCCGACGAGGTCGACGCGAGCAAGAACGAATCGAAAGGCTGGGGGAAGGTGCTCTCTGTGGTGTTCAAGGACGTCCTCCTCCTCGGGAAGATGGGCGAATGTGAGGACTTCCAGCAGTGGCTGAGCCATTTCCTCACCATGTGGGGGTTCATCGGACTCGCCGTCACTACCACGCTCGACGCGATTTTCAACTCCGCGGCCACCCCGTTACTCATAACGAGTCCGATCCGTCTGCTCGGCAATGCCACAGGCATCATACTCATAGCCGGACTGACTATTTCCATCACGCGCAGGCTGGTGCACACCGACGTGAGGTCCGCGAGCAGGGCTGGAGACTGGGCGTTCCTGGTTTCGATCTACGGCACAGCGCTCACCGGTTTCATGGTGCAGGCCTTCGCCGACACGTCAAATCTGACGGGAACTTGGGTTGCCTATCCGGTTCACCTTGCTTTCATCTCACTGCTGCTTGTCGCCGCTCCCTGGACGAAGTTCGTCCACGCCGTATGGAGGCCGTCATGGGTTGTCTACTCAAGGCTCAGCGCCCAATTCAGATGACAAAGCGATGACCTTCGCAGCACGCGCGGAAGAGCGCTTCTTCACCCTCGACCACGTCGGGGTCGTGAGGCACTTTGAAGGAGTGGATCTTCAGGGCGTGATCCCTCAGGTGAAATCTATCCTCGCAGCCCAAGGCGGACAGGTGGAGGACGCCCTAGAGGAGATCGGAGGGATGGCGGTGTACACGGCCATCGCTCCCTTCGGGGAAGGGCTGACGGCCTGGCTCAAGGCAACTCAGGTTGGGGAGGTAGGTGTGGTGGTGGACGCGAAACTCTTCCATTCGACCGACCAGAGCGCCCAGGCAGACGAACGGCTTACTCTTCTCGTCGACCAGCTACAAAGGATGATTCACGAACAGGGTTGATCATCTCCACGTTCACACATTTTGCATGCAAGAGAGGGAGAGGGTCGGTCGTCTCCCCTCGACGCTCTGATCAACGTTCTCCGGCATCAGGGTTGGGATAAGCTTCATGCTTGGCAGCGAATTCCTCCTAGTCCTCTTCTTCACTTCGATTCTGGCCGGGGCGCTAGGTTCCATAGTTGGCCTGGGAGGTGGTGTGATAATCATCCCCATCCTGACAATCCTGCTCGGGGTGGACATCCACCTGGCAATCGGTGCGAGCATCGTCTCTGTCATCGCGACTTCGAGCGGAGCGGCTGCGACCTACGTCAAGGACAAGATGACCAACCTTCGCATAGGCATGTTCCTGGAGCTGGCGACGACGGCCGGGGCGATCTT
Source organism: Nitrososphaerales archaeon (assembly GCA_014874415.1). GTDB lineage: Archaea > Thermoproteota > Nitrososphaeria > Nitrososphaerales > Gagatemarchaeaceae > UBA183. Next base: position 33,461 of record JACWAI010000084.1, on the reverse strand, counting down.
TGGGGCTGCCGTGGCCGCCTACGCCAACTCTTTCTTCCTGGAGCTCGTCTTCGGGGGCATCCTTCTGGTGTCTCTGCTGCCCCTGGTAAGGCAGTTAGGTGAGGACATCCCCCCCAAGCCTGAGCTGCAAGGGCTGGCGAAGCGACTGTCCCTCCGCGGCTCATACACCGAAACAGACGGCACGGTCGTTGATTACAACGCGACCGGTCCCAAGCGCGGTCTCGTCGGCATGTTCGCCGCCGGCCTGATTTCTGGTCTCCTCGGAATCGGGAGCGGGACCTTCAAGGTGCTGTCCATGGACCTCGCCATGAAACTCCCCATGAAGGTCTCGACGACAACCTCGAACTTCATGATCGGCGTCACCGCTGCCGCCAGCGCCGGGATCTATTTCGCCAGGGGAGACGTCGACCCCTTCATAGTGGCGCCAGTGGCAATAGGAATCCTCATCGGCGCCTTCATCGGAACCAGGCTCCTCCTGAGGGCCAGGAACCCCACGGTCAGGAAGGTCTTCGCGCTCGTCCTAGCCGTCACCGCGGTCGAGATGATACTCAGGGCCTTCGGAGTATGACTCCAAAATGAATCTCAGAGATCCCGATGCGATGAACGGCATCCTCAGCCGAGTCCTCCGATTCGGGGTCCTGATCGCGGCCGCCATCCTGATATTCGGGACGGCACTCCTGATAGCCAATTACAGTTCAGCCAACTCCTCCGACTTCGTGACATATACCCCGAACCAGATACCGCACAGCTCGGTCGTCGTGAGCCTCTCTGCGATACCTCAGGGGATCGCGACGCTCGACCCCTTCGCCATCATCGAGCTGGGGGTCATCGTCCTCCTCGCGACTCCCGTATCGAGGGTGCTCTGCTCGATTTTCCTCTTCGCTGCCGAGAGGGACACGGCATACGTCAAGATTACGCTGGTCGTCCTGATCCTGCTCCTCTTCAGCATCATTGTGACGCCCTTCATCCCGATATTCAATGCCTGAGCTTGGGAACATGCTGTCCAGGGCTACTAAGAACTCTGGTACGGAAGCCGAATTTCCTCCACTAGTCGCGAATGAACCGAGCCACCGGGATCGAGCATCGCCACTGCATTGCCTTCCTCGCACCATTTCAGCGAGGCTGAGTGGCATGGACGTGTAGATGTTATCCAGGTCTGAGCTTCAGACGTCCCTCCATCTTGCTTTCTTTATCGAAATCAAAAGGAGGCTAATACTCACAGCGCCAAGCACTATCCACGCGGTGGCGAGGGTCTCGGAGGAAAGCTGGACCAGGCCCGTCGCGTTCTGGGCGATCTCGGCCGCATACGTGGTGGGAGAAAGATAGGCGAAATAACGGAATGGAAGGGGGACGTATGAAATCGGGTAGTAGACCGGCGGGAGGGTGGAGAAGAGCGTGGAAATCAGCCTCGAGAAGGCGAAGCTCTGGATGATGTCGCTCGAAAAGGTGGACAGGGTGAATCCAAGGGTGACAGACGTAAGGAACATCAGGAGCAGGACGGCCAGGAGCTCCAGGGCGCCGACCAATCCAGGGTTAAGGTAGATTTCGGCGAGCACCACCAGCACGGCAAGAGCCGGAACAGAGTAAATGACCTCGCCGATGGCCATGCCCGCGACATAGGCGACCGGGCTGGACGGAGAGCTGACCACCATGTCTTGCAGCTTGAAGTCGTTCTTGAAGTGAGAGAGGTCCCCCTGGAGGGACATCCCTGCCTGGAACATGCTCATGATGAAGCCCCCTTCGATGGCCTCCCCAATCAGCTGTCCTTTGCTTACGAATGTGATGACGGTGAGGAAAGACAGGGGGGAGAGCACGGTGTTCACCATCACCATCGGATAGTTCTTCATCGCATAGATCGAGTTCATGAGAATCCCGGCCATGACCTGCCACCCGCTGGGCCTCATGGCTGACTGTCCTCCTCGCTCCCGCCGTGTACGATGTGGAAGAAGATGTCGTCGAGAGAGACCCTGCTCAAGGAGAACCGGGTCCCCTTTTCGAGGAGGGACTTCGAAATCTCCTGGGCTTCGGTCTCGTTCGTCAGGATCTGCGTTTGGCCTGCGCCTCCTGTGGTCACCTCTCCCTCCCTGACCGGAGGGGGTTCCTGCCCAGGAGAGAGCATCAGGCTGTACTGATATCTTACCGAAGCGCGGAGTTGGTCGAGGGTCCCGAGGCCAACGAGCTTCCCCCTGTGGAGTATACCTATGGCGTTCGCCAGCTCCTCTGCTTCTTCCAGGTAATGGGTCGTCAAAATCAGAAAGCGGTCTCTTGCGAGATTGGTGAGCAGCTTCCACAGCTCCCTGCGTGAAATCGGGTCGAGCCCTGTAGTCGGCTCGTCAAGGAAGATTATGTCAGCATCGGAGGAGAGGACGGTGGCCACAAGCACCTTACGCCTGGTCCCGCCCGACAGCTTTCTGTTGAGCTCGTTCACCTGGTTCTGGAGCCCGACCATCGAAAGAGCTTCCACAGCCTTCGTGCTTGCTTCCCTGTAGCCGACCCCCCTCCAGAGCAGGTAAGAGAGGACCGTCTGCTTCGCTGTCATGAAGGGGGCAGTCCTGGCTTCTTGCGGGACGCAGGCGATGCGGTCCCTCAGTTTCTTCGCGTCCTTCATCACGTCCAGACCGTCTATCGAAGCCCTTCCAGCCGTCGGCTGCAGCTGGGTCGCGAGGATTCTCACCAGGGTGGTCTTTCCGGCGCCGTTCATCCCTATGAGGGAGAAGACTCCTTTCGATGGAAGATTGAAGCTGACGCCGTCCAGAGCCCTCCTGCCCTTTGAGCCGCTGTACACCTTTGTGAGGGAGTCGCAGTCAAGTCCGCTTGCCAAATCAGGTTGCGCGCGAAGAACCATCGCTTTAGAATCTTGCCCGTCCAGGGGGCCGGTTAGTTACCGAGGGCGCAGTTCCTGCCTGCAAGGTACCCGAACGTGACGCAGGGCCCAAGGGTTGCTCCCGACCCCGCGTAACCAGGATCCATCACACTAGCAGCGTTGTTACCTACCGCGAAGAGCCCGGGGATGGGCCTCCCCTCGGGGTCAATCGCCCGACCCGAGCCATCGGTGGCTACGCCTCCCTTCGTCCCGATGTCCCCCGCCAGGATTCTCACTCCATAGAAGGGAGGCTCGTTCAGCGCACCCAGGGTCGGGTTGGGAGCCGAGGGATCCCCCCAGTGCCTGTCGTAGGCGCTCTCGCCTCTGTGGAACAGCGGGTCGGTCCCAGACTGTGCGTTCCTGTTGAACTCAGCGACCGTGGCCACAAAGTTCGAGCTGTCGATGCCAAGCCTGGTCGCAAGTGCTGCGAGGCTTTCTCCCTTCTCGAGCCACCTTACGGCCTTCTCCTTGCCTTCTCCGGCGACCGGATATTTCGAGAGGTATCTCGAGTCGAATATCAGATACGCAGGCACGTTCTCCAAGGCATACGTCGTCGGGTTAAACGCAAGCATCGCGCGTGTCAGGTCGACGTAGTTCATGGCCTCGTCTGCGAAGCGCATCCCCTTCTGATCGACCATGATCGACCCTGGCAGCGTCCGCTCGCTCGTGACCAGCCATCCCTGCTTTTCTCCCGGCTTCAGTATGAGCGTGAACCACCAGGCTTCGTCCATCAGGGAGGTGGCGGCTCCGACACCGGTCCCCATGGATACTCCATCCCCGGTGTTCGTGGTGCACCCTGCCGAGTTCTCCGAGGGTGCCGACAAGTACATCCGCTTCATCCTAGGGTTCCATTCGAACCCCCCGGCGGCGAGGATGACCCCCATCTTGGCGCGCACCCGCTTCCTCCCCGTCCCGGTTTGGACTTCGACCCCCGACACTCTCCTCCCGTCTAGAGGAGCCTGACGACCCTATGAGAAAGGAACAGCGGAACCCTCGCGTCGATGAGCCCCTTCCTTAGCCCCCCTACCAGGGCTTCCCCCAGGGCCAGCGTGCTCGGTTTCCTCTCTTTCAACCCGGGGACATCCTCTCCGCGCATCATCATCTCGAACTCGAGGGAAGTAGTGTGCAGCCCTCCTGGGAGATGGTACTGAGGGTTGTGGAGAATCGTCTTGTATTCTCCCCCCAGTGAGCTCCCGTCAAACAGACCCGGATCAATGGTGCGTCCTCCTTTCAGACCTCCTTCCCATTCCGGATGGTAGTCCGGAAGGTTCTCCCTGAGAGCCGGTCGGAGCGGGGTCTTTTCGATGAAGTCAAGGGCTGCCGAGGAGTTGTTGACGAACGCATCGATGAGCCGCGGGTCCACTCTCCCCCTCGCAAGTCGTGTCAGGTATTTCACCGCCATCGCGGCCGAGTCCTTGACCTGTGCCCGTTTCTGGAACCGGTTGTTGGGTATCCAGAGCTGTCCTCCGGAGAGCGCCGAAGAACCTCCGAACTTCCTTCCTTTCTCCAACACCGCGACTTCAGCCCCCGTATAAGACGCGGCCAGCGCGGCCGTAAGCCCGCTCGCGCCTGAACCTACCACAACTACATCATACGACGACCGCAGCGCCATTCCAATCCTCACCTGCGCGGCACGACTTCAACGGTTTGTTTAAGCGTTCAATGGCATTCGTAAATGCGACCGAAGTCGGTCACTTCCAGAGGTGAATGAGTTGACAAAGCAGGTAACGAAGCAGTGCTGCGGGCTGACCTTCGAGGACAATTCCTCATACAGGGAGCATTTGGAGGAACACGAGCCGGAAGCAAGTTGCTCGTGTGGTTAGATCAAGACAGCGATTCATGATCTCTTCAGGGAGGTTCGGTCTCAGCAGCCAGGGCGTCGAGGTACTCTCCGTACCCCCACTTCCTCGCCAGGTCATCCGCTTCCTTCTCCCTCTCCGCCGAGCCGTCAGGCTTGACGTGCTCATTGAGCCATGCATGAGCGAGCTCGTGGGCGATCACGCCTATGGCTGATCTATCCGAGATTTCGTCTAGCAGGTCGCTGTAGAACGTTATCTTCTGTGTCGGGGCCCTCTTCGGACTCGAGCCCTTTTCCGTCTGTACGCAGCAGTACGTGGTCAGCCCTACGAGCCCCTTCATCTCGCCTCTCTTTCTCATCCGCACCCTGGTCACGGTTTTCAGCTTCTCAACGCCCGCAGGGAAGAGTTCAAGCGCCTTCTGCAGTAGAAAGGCGAACCTTTCACCAGACGGTTCCAGCTTCGCGTTGGCGAAAACCCTGCTGAAGCGATACTCAGGCGTGGAAAATCATCCCGCGAGACCGGGCGCTGTCAATGCCCGAGTTCCATCAGGCTCTGGCCGTTCAGGAATACCTTCCCGGTGACCTTGCACGAGCGCTTCAGGGTGTTGGTCACGTAGCAGTCGCTCGCCGCAGCCGCTGCCAATTCCTTGATCTTGTCCGCCGGCTCCTCGCTCGTTATCCTCACCTCGTACTCGATGCTGTCGAAACCACGACCGCTCATTCCCAGAAAGCGGCCGGTTGCGCTCACCTCGATATCCTGGATGTTCATCCCCCAGACGGACGCGCGTTCGGCATAGTGAGTTAACTGACAGAGAGGTAAGCCGGCCACGAAGTGCTGTAGCGCGCCGGGGTGTTCCCCCTTCCCACCACCCAATTTCGGTGGGTCGCTGTACCAAACGAGGTCCCCCGAGCGGACTTCCTTCCTCAGCTCTGGAAGGTACCTCGCCGAGACCCTCACCGCACGGCCGAACTTGTGCTTCTTTTCATCCTCGCTTAACCCTTCGGCTTCGGCCCATTCGTTGTAAGCCTTGGCGGCAGCGTCCTTCACTTGGACAGGGAACTCGACCATCGAAACTCCGTCTCACAGCTACCCTGGGATATTTCTTTTCTTCCTTGGTTTCACGGGGGACTTCGCCGACGTGGGCCAGGAGCGCCTCCTCCGTAGGGAACCCTGTCCCGCACACCGTGAGTGGATACCTACCCTTTGTTCCAATCCGATGCTCGACGATTAAGAAATCTCCTTTTGACCATCGTATCCGGGACTCTTGCGACGTATGTCATAACAGGCCGACGGCGCTGACATAGAGGAAGCTGACGCCGATTATGGCGAAGATGATCACGATTAGGCGTTCCATCGTGATGGAGGACAGCGCCCCTTGGGCTTTCGATCCGATCTGACCCCCGATTACCGCGCCGGGGATCGTGAAGAGCAGCAGGTTCCAGGGCACGGCGTCGGTTCCTCCCCTGACCACAAGGCTGGCAATTCCCGTCACCGAGCCCGCGAATACACCCAGCGTCATCACAAAAACAGACGTCGCGGCGGAGACGGCTATCGGAATCTTACAACGTCGCACCAAATCAGGCATCACGAGCTCCCCGAGTCCGACCGAAATCATGCCTTCGAAGGCCGATCCGACTGCGCAGACGATCTCCCCCCTCCGCCTGTCGCACACCTTGTACCGGTATTCTCGCCCGGCTTTCGTCCTGATTACGGTCTCGTCAGGCGATTCGTCTTTCCTCGGGATGCGGTCGACCGAAGGCGGCGGGGCCTCGAGCTTTGCGTTCCTCACCGTGGATTTAGCTGTCAAAATCAGGTAGGCCGAAAGCCCGACCATCAGAATCCCGAATGCCAGCTTCAGGAACAGGGCGGGTGAAATCTGAGCCAACAGCGAAGACACTATGATGACTGGGACGGCGAAGGCGGCCAGCCGGAGGCCAATCTTCACGTCGACGAGTCCCTGCCTCCTGTACCCGGCCAAGCCCGAAAGGAAACCGAAGAACTCGGTGAAGAGTCCCACGGTCACAGCAGCGGCCGGCGAGACCGACGGGATGTTGAGCAGCGGAAAGACAAGGATGACCGCAGGGGTGAGGATCGCCGTCCCGTCTATCCCGAGCATCATCGCAAGAGAAACTATTCCTGTGCACGCAGGGAACATGAACCAGTAGACGAGCCACTCGATCAAAGCGCGAGGCTCGCCCTGTTAACGGGACCTCAAAGGCAATGCGTCCCAACTTAGCCGTAGATGCCGGCAGGGGCGGTCTGATTCAACACGCGTCTCAGGCTCTTCTCTGTCCTTTCCGCTTCCTCCCTTATTCCTGCCAGGTCGCAACGTGCTGACGGCGCCAAGCTCATTATCGCTTCAGCCAGTTTGAGACCGCTCTCGTAATCCTGAATCCCCTTGTGCGTCTTGATCAGCAGCGCCACGACGGGGACTCCGGCCTCCCTCCCCTCGAGGAGCAGGCTTCCGGCCACCCCTCCTACCGCCGCAAGTTCGGCGAGGGGGATGGACACCTTTTCTGCTGTCGCCTTCGCTTCCCGGCCGTTCACCACGGCCGACACGACGTGCTCTTCAGCCCCGCCTTCCATGGGCGTGCTGAACGAAGTCAGTACGAAGGCCGCTCCCTTTGATTTGGCCCACCCGATAATCGTCTTCGCGAGCAGGTGCGAAGCTCGCAGCCCCGGACTGAAATCCCCCATGATTACCGCGACGTTTCGCTCTGGGTCTGCATAGATTCTCGCCGGAGCCTGCAGATTTCCGTTCAACACCGTGGCGACCGGCGGGAAATAGTCAGAGAATAGCTCCCCCACCATGGCCAGTTTCAGGGACGAAACTAGGCATGTAGAAGCGATGGTGCCGGCGAGCCCCGATTCAGGAAAGCCCTCTATCACCACGCCTCCTGGGAGTTTCTCCGGTTCGCCGCTGGACTTGATTCGTGCGACGTCCCTGGATTCTTCCGCCGTCAACTAAGGTCTTCCTCCTGTCTTGATGACCGGCTTCACCGAGCGCCAGTCTGCCCTCGCCGCTGTCTTTCCTCTCATTCTCTGGACATAGTTGTACGCCGAAAGGGCGGCCGAAGCCCCCTGGGCGGCAGATATGACAGCCTGCTTGAACGAACTGTCCGTGACATCGCCAGCCGCGAAGACGCCTGGAGTGGAAGTTGCGCCGTCCCTGTCAACTGTTATCTCCTTCCCGTTCAACCGGACGAGCCTCTCCACGAGGCCTGTCCTGGCGACGTATCCTATCTCCACGAAAATCCCATCGCTGGTCAAATCCATTCTCTGTTTAGATACCGTGTCCTCCAGGACGATTGACTCGAGCCTGCTATCCCCTCGGAGCTCGACCACCCTCGAGTTGGGCATGGTCTTGACATTGGGGAGAGCCAACACCTGAGAGATGTACTCCTCGCTCCCGATTGGCTTGTCATACTGGTGCACCAGATAGACGGACTTGACCACGCCGGCAAGATAGTTGACCGCGTCGAGGGCCTGATCTCCTGTCCCCACAACCGTCACCGTCTTCCCCCTGAACAGAGGCCCGTCGCACACCGCGCAGTAGGAGACGCCCTTGCCGCCGAGTTCTTTCTCTCCGGGAACCCCCAGGTTCCTCGGTGTCTTACCGAAGGCGAGTATCACCGTGGTCCCGGAATATCCTCCGCCATCAGCCCTTACCGTGAAGCAGAGGCCGGGGCACTCCTTGTTCTCCTCCACCCCTGTCACCTCTTCGTAGGCGAACTGAGCTCCGTAGAGTTCAGCCTGCTCCTTGAGTTTGGTCGAGAGTTCGAAGCCGCTTATGCTCTGGTACCCTGGGTAATTCTGGATGTCGTTGGTAAGCAGCATCTGACCTCCTATGTCCTTTGTCACCACGAGCGTTCTGAGACCCTGCCTGGCCGAGTACATCGCGGCCGTCAGACCCGCGGCCGAGCCCCCTACCACGATGACATCGTACAAATCGTCCATGTCAGTCCATGTCAGCTATTCCATCCCTGCGCCGTCGAATTCGGCCTGCAAATCACAAAATGGGGAGGGGCCGGAACCGAGCGACTATTCGCCTGGCCGACTCCTATTACTTGGTGCATTCGTCCCATCTACATCCTATGCGCAGCCTGGTTGTGCGCTGTGAGCTCGGCCTGGGTCCCGAACTCGACGCTGCATGCTTGACATGCGAATCGCTGAGCCGGAGCCTGGGGCCGCGCGTGAGCAACGCTGCCATGCTGCATCAGGGCTTCTTGGGACGGGAATGCCGCACCGCACGCCTGACACTTGAATTCTGGCATGATTGTCGTCCACGAAAGCCAGGTTATCGTATTAACAGGTTGAGCTTAACAGTAAAACTTCCGCTTTAACCCATAGGCATGCTTCACCACATCGCTGAATCGAAACTTACTCGCTACTTGGCGGTAGCCTGCATCGGTTCTATGGCACCTTCCGCGATAAGGCGGCCGAGCTCTGTCAACATGACTTGGGTCTTGCCCCTGGGCCCCACATGAGTCTCGACGAGCCCCATGGTCAACAGACCTTCCGCCTTCGCGTTCCCGTTGACATGGTAGGATATGAGGGGGAGGCTCATCTTGGTCCTTCCCGCCAAGTCCTCCAGAGAGCTGCAGCAGTCCGGCTGCGTCTTCAGAAAGTTCAAGATTGCCAGTTTCCTTTCCGGCAGGAGCCGGTAGTAGGAGAACTTCAGGACTGGGAGCATCATCAGCTTGTCCTCCATCATGGCGAGGGCCTTCAGGCCGTTCACGTACGACGCTGAAAGCGCCGCGCAATTCTCGAGATTGTCCCCCGTCGAGACATCGACAAGGATGCTGTCTTCGTTCACGGCAGACCTGATCTGGGCGAATGTCTTGAACATACCCTCCAGGAGCCCTCCTTTGAGGTCCACGACTTGGACGTCTATCCGGAGCTTGTCCGCCACTGCCTTCAGCTCGTCTATTCTTTCTCTGTGCTTCCCGGTCGAAATCAGAAAGATCTTCTCGGTTGGAAACTCCCTGACGACCGCATAAAGCGACTCGAGATTGTCGCCAAGCGGCGCGACTATGTTGTACTTCATTGAGACGAGCAACAGCCCACTCCTTATAATCTTATACTTGGCTTGAAGAGCTAAACTTCACTTAAATCTCTGATTTAATCCTTGCAACACAAAGTTATCTTTCGCTCGCCGCCCGCAATACTCGAGAAACATGTCAGAAAGCAACAACGGAATACATCACCTCAAACAAGCTGACTTCGAGCGCTTCGTGCTCAAGTCTTCGACACCCACCGTGGTGGACTTCTTCGCTGACTGGTGCGGTCCATGCAGAATGGTCGGCCCGGTCATCGAGTCCCTCTCGAAGGAATACAGCGGCCGGGTCAACTTCGCCAAGGTCGACACGGACGCCAACCAGAGCCTCGCACTTCGCTACCAGATCATGAGCATCCCGACCGTGATGATCTTCAAGGACGGGCGCATCGTGGACAAGGTCATCGGGGCCGTCCCTGCGCAAGTCTACAGGGAGAAGATTGACGCGGCTCTCGGAGGGAACTAGATTGTCGAAGTCTAGGACAGTCTCCTTCGCTATCCTCGGAGGATTCGTCGGCGCGCTCGTCATGGGCGCCATCGCCTACATGATGCCGGTCCCGATGACTGGAGGAGCTCCATTCTTCGTCGCTGCGGCGATGCAGATGGGAGTGGGCTCGATGTCATGGGTAGCGGGATGGATGCTACACATAATCACCGGACTCGCCGCAGGGGCGATCTTCGGTGCTCTCGTAGCCTCGGTCTCGGTCTTGCACCTGAAGAACACAGGCAGGGCTTTGGTTCTCGGCGGTGTCGCGGGGGTGGTCGTCTGGGTCGTCTTCTTCCTCCCGATGATGGCTGTGCTGATGCCCTCTCTCATGGGGATGGGTTCGATGGTCGGCGGGAGCTTCGTGGCTCACGTCATCTTCGGGTTGGTCCTGGGCGGCGTGACATCGCTGGCTGTCCCGAAGAGCGGTTCGTCATACAAATGCCCGGCGTGCGGAGCCACATTCGCGACCGAGAGCGAACTCAAGGAGCACGGCAAGAATCACATGTCAGCAACACCACAGCAATTCAAGTGTCCTGCATGCGGCGCATCCTTCGCAAGTCAGCAAGAGCTGATGGAACACAAGGCGAAGGCACACCCGATGTAGAAAGGGAGGCAATCCAGGATGGCACGTCCCAATGCCTCCTCCACCTTTTTCGATTTTGAACGGGCTAATCGGAGATGGCTGCCGTGAGATGCGCTGATTGCGTCTGCGACCCTCGCGATTGTCGAGTCAGCAAGTCGGCAAACGAATGCCCGGAGTGCACGCTGAACTCTTGCTGTTGCTGGCCGACAGTCCATGGGAAGGCTTAATCTCCACCGAGTGCAGAACGACCCCTTATGCCGCATAGAATCCAAGTATTCACTGGAGGTTGCGACCTCTGCAGGGAGGCCGTGGATGCAGTGGAGGTCGGAAAGTGCAAGGACTGTGAGATGCAAACTCTGGCCGTTGGTGACCCCAAGAACAGAAGGGCAATCAAGCGGTACGGCGTCAGCGCGGTGCCGACCATCATCATAGACGGTAGGATAAAGGTGGTCGGGGTTCCCGACTTCCCATGGTTCTGCGGGGACGAATTCTACAGGAAGCTAGAGCGCGAGTTCCCGCTGCCGAGCCGTCCGTCGGCCGCCAAGCGCCCCAAATTCATAGTCTAATCTTCCAGGTCAGAATGGAAGTGGCAGTCAACAGACCCGGTCGACGCATGCGGAAGCAAGCAGATCGCCCTGTTCGAAGCGCCTGCTTGGGCCCAAAAAGAGAGGGTCGGGGGCTGCGTTCAGCCCACGATGGATTGAATCTGCTTGGAGAGCTGTCCCTCGACGTGCGTCGTCCAGAGCATCTCTGGGACATCGACGGCGAGGAAGAGCCCAGATAAGAGCAGAGTCTCTGCGGCGGCGACTCCGATGTTCTGGAACCACTTCCCGATCCCTACGTGGACCGTGAAGTCGTTTGGCTGGCCGCTGGTCATAATCGTGAAGCACCTGTCCGCGGCGACGAGGTCGCGCAGTATGCCCGCCTTCTGCGCCTGGATTACGTTGCCTACTGGTGCTGTCGTAGACTGGGTCTTGTAGCCATCTGCCTTGAGTTGCTGCTCGATTTGCTGGGCTACCTGAGCTGGATCCTTGCCTTTGTTCTGGAATCGAAGGATTTTCTCTGATACCATATTTCTCGATTTCAGGCGCCCGGGGGCCTATAAGAACCCGGCGGCGCGAACGTGAGTTTCGCTTGTCGAATGGTCTAGTTCATGCGCTCCGTTTCATCCACGCCAGCGTTTCTCTTATCCCGCCTTCGTAGCTCCTCGCCGGGTACTTGGTACCGAAGAACTGGTCGAACTTGGTACCGTCCAGAACGAGTGGCTCCTGCGCTAGGTACTGCATCTCGACGTACTCCCTGGCCAGGCTGTTGAACAAACCCGTCAGGCGTACAAGTGCCGGGCTGGTACCTTTCATCTTCGGCTCGAAGCCAGCCTGTTTGTAAACGAGGCGAATCCACTCACGAACGATAATCGGCTCGGGACCCGGGACATTGAAGTCCTGACTCACCGCGTCGGGCCGTTCCGAGGCGATCACCATGGCCTTCGCCGCGTCGGAAACGAAGATGAACTCATGTGCCACATCGAGCCTTCCGTACCAGCGGGCGGTCTTGTTTTCGAGTGCTGAATGGAATATCTCCTCCGCAATGGAGGCCGCGTTCGGGCCGTAGTAATCCGGGAAGCGGACGATGACGGAGGGGACTTCCCCGATCCGGGAAAGCCGCATGAATTTCTCCTCCAGCCCGACTCTTATCCGTCCCTTTCTTGAGATGGGATTCCTCGGGTGGTCTTCCCTAACCTTGGGCGTCTGGGGGTGACCGTAGATGTACACATTTCCTGGAAACACCATGCGCGCCTTGCCTTTCCTCGCAGCGTCGGTGATTCTACCGTGGATCTCTGCCAGACGGGACCACTGCTGGTATGGCACGTTGATGCAGTTGTAGAAGACGTCGACTCCATCGAACGCCTTCTTCAGCGTCTGAACGTCTTCGACCGAACCTTCGACGAACTCCACCCTGTCTGGGCTGGCCAGGACCTTCCTTGCCTTCGCGGGATTTCGCACCAGGGCCCTGACCGGTTTTCCGGCCGACGTCAGCTCGTTGACGGTCGCGCTGCTAATGGATCCAGTCGGGCCTAGTACGAGGCGCATTCTACTTACCAGGAAGTCCTGTGGGATATTAGCCTGCTACCGAAGTTCGCCGGCACTCCTCCCAATATGCCTGAAAGGATTCAAAACTCCCTGGTCTCGTCCTCGAGCGCATCAGCCTGTGGCATTGACCAAGGAAGGGCCTCCCATGGGTCCAAGAAATGAGCGGCTAGCCGGACGGCCCGCCTAGGTTTCTGTCAAGGAACGACCATATCTTGTTCCATCCGTCGACTGCCTGCTCCTGCCTGTACGCCGGAGTGTGATAGTAGAAGAAACCGTGGCCGGCGTTCGGATAGCTGTGGAACTCGTATGTCTTGCCCAGCCTCTTCAACTCCGCCTCGATCTGTGCGACCTGTTCGGGGCCGGGGTTCCTGTCCTCCTCCCCGAAGAGTCCCAACAACGGGCACGACAGGTCTCTTGTGTAATCCAGGGGAGATACCGGCGCGTTCGGGGTCAGGTCCTCTTTCTTCATCACCACGGACCCTCCCCAACAGTCTACGGCCGCGTCGAGCGCCCTGGTCCTGCACGCGACAAGGAAGACGTGGCGTCCTCCCGAGCATGAACCGAACCCGGCCACCCTGCCGCTGCTGATAGGTAAAGACTTCAGGTAAGCTGCGGCGCTCGATATATCTGCGACGACGTCGTCATCGTGAACCCCTCCCGCGGCCCGCATCTTCTCAGTCACTTCCTCTGGCGTCCCGTGACCGAAGCCGAAGTAGAGGTTTGGGCAGATGGCCAGGTACCCATGGTAAGCGAACCTCCTGGTCGCCTCCTTGTACCACCCATCCCATCCCGGCCTGTGATGGACCAAGACGACCCCTGGGAACGGGCCTGCGCCCAGGGGGCGCGAGAAGTACGCATTAGTCCTCAGACTCTTGTGCCCGTCAATCATCACGGTTTCCGAGAGCATCCCTTCGTACATGCCGGTGGTGTAAGTGCCCATGACTTCGTTCCCAGTCCCTTGGGTTAAATGACTTCCGCGGAAGTGCCCGTTTGGCGCCCCGGACTAGTGGTTAGGGTACCTCAGCTAATTCAGTCAGGCCCAGGCTGCGGCGACCATGAAGATCACCGAAAGAGTGATTGTCAATACACCGATTATTCCTCCCACTTTCACCCTGTTGAAGACCTTCAGCTGGTCGGGAGTGAACCCTTGCTGCCCCGTCGAGCTCCCTTCTGCTGAAATCTGCTTGGTCAGTTTGTTGACGGCTGGAACCTGAAGCGCCTCCCCTTCGATGATCGCGAGAATCCCAAGGACAATTCCGGCGTCAAGGTAGATTTCCGGTGTCCCAGAGGAGGAACTGAAGCTGCCGGAGACGTAAAGTAGAATCCCAAACAAAGCTGTTCCGCCTATCGAGATGTGAAGGAACCTCGCCATGGCCGGCCAGAACTTTGAGAAGAATTCCCTCACCGTCTGGGGAGAAAGCAACAGCACGATGGGGCCCAAGACCAGATTGAGGACAAAGACGGCGCCCAGGAAGTTCATTCCAAAGACGACATGGAGTATTGCGAGGGCAGCTGTGACGGTCCCCATTCTCCGGCAGCATTCGCGGGCATCTTGTTATTTATGCATGCGCCACTGCTTATGCAACGCCCGAAGGGGTGTCGTTCAGGGTCCTCGAGCCCAGCAAGAAACCTGCCACGAGCCAGGCTCGGTCAATAAATACCCCACAGAACAAGCAACACGAGAACATGTCAGAGCTTGAAATCAGGAAGGCGGTCAAGGAAAGGTATGCCAAGATAGCGCTCTCTTCCGATTCGAGCTGCTGTGCTGGGGAAGACTGTGGCGACGTCAACCTTGCCACTTCGAGTGTGACTGTTCCAGTCGAGGCATCAGCGGTGAACGCCGGATGCGGCTCTCCTCTGCTCCTGATTAACCCGAGGGAGGGGGACGTGGTCCTCGACCTCGGCAGCGGGGGCGGGATAGACATCTTCAGGGCCTCCCAGCTGGTCGGCACGAGCGGTAAAGCGATCGGCGTCGACGCCACGCCAGAGATGATCTGGAGGGCCAGGGAGACGAAATCCACGTATGGAGACAAGTATGCGAACACAGAGTTCAGGCTCGGGGAGATCGAATATCTTCCGATCGAGTCGAACGCCGTCGACTACGTCATATCGAACTGCGTGATTAATCTCTCTCCCGACAAACTCGCAGTATTCAGAGAGTCCTTCCGCGTGCTGAAGGAGGACGGCGTCTTTGCGGTGGCCGACGTCACCCTCCAGAAGGAGATTCCTGACGCCGCCAGGAAGGACATGGACTCGTGGTCAGCTTGCATCGCAGGAGCCCTCACGGACTCGGAATACGAGAGGCTACTCACGAGCGCGGGATTCCAAGACATAAAGATTGACCACGTGTCGGACTCGAACATCGGTGAATATCCATTCAGTTACTTTAGCTCGCACATCAAGGCAAGGAAGCCCTCTGCCAATTCCTTGAGAGCTCCATAACTCGCCTTCTGATTTCACCCCTGGTCATTCACAAGTCTGCGATTGGCAACATTCTCAATCTGAGGGAAGTATTTCTTCCTCAGCCATAAAGCAACGTTCACGAGACTGATCATCACAGGGACCTCGATGAGTGGGCCTATTACTGTAGCAAACGCTTCTTGGGAGGCGAGACCGAAGACCGAGATTGCAACGGCTATGGCAAGCTCAAAGTTGTTGCTGGCCGCTGTGAAGGCCAGAGTCACTGTTCTTCCGTAGTCCATCTTCGAATACACACCCAGTCCAAAGGACGTGAAGAACATGATGAGAAAATAGACGAGCAACGGGATGGCCACCCTCAGGACGTCCAAGGGGAGGCTGACAATGTATTGCCCCTTCAGCGAGAACATCACGACTATTGTGAACAGAAGCGCGACCAGGGAGGTCGGAGCCAGCTTGGGTATGAGGACACCTTCGTACCACGACTTGCCCTTCACTCTCAGGAAGTAGAACCTCGTTGCCATACCTCCGAAGAAGGGGATGCCGAGGTAGATTGCCACCGACTGGGCAACCTCAAGGAGAGAGATGTTGACTACCGTTCCCTGTCCCGAAATCCAAGAGCTGGCGAGTGTCACATAGAAGTAGGCCAACACGCTGTAGAAGATAATCTGGAAAACAGAGTTGAGGGCAACTAGAATCGCTGCCCACTCGCTGTCCCCCTCTGCAAGGCCGTTCCACACTATCACCATGGCGATACACCTTGCCAGTCCTATCACGATCAACCCATTCCTCAAGTCTGGATAGTTCGCCAGGAATACCCAGGCCAGCGCGAACATAAGGAGGGGCCCGACCAGCCAGTTCAGAACCAGCGAGGCGGAAAGCATCGTCTTAGAGCCCCTTGCGCTGACTATCTTCCCAAGGTCTTCATAGCGGACACGTGCCAGGGGAGGATACATCATCCAGATGAGGCCCAGAGCTATCGGGATTGAAGTGGTGCCAACGCTGAATGAGTTGATGACGCCAGAGAGGTTGGGGTAGGCGTAGCCAGCGGCCACCCCAACGGCCATCGCGGAGAAGATCCAAACAGTCAGGAATCTGGTAAGAAAGGAGAGACGGCCCCTCGAGCTTACGGCCATGGCGATTTTTCTTCCTCAACCTTCATCTTTTTGCAATCAACAGAGAACCTATCGGACTCGGGCATTGGGGAGTATCCGTTCAGCTACTTCAAAACGCGCCACTAGGCGAAGTCGACACTGTTGGTTCTTTGCAAGCTCTTCGACCCTTTTCTCAATCTCGTTCCTGATCTTCCTCACTTCGGGGAGCGGCATTCCCTTCGGGTCTTCGAGGTTCCAGTCGACGAGCTTCTTGTTCATCTTTTCGAGCATGGGCCTCGGGCACACCTTCTCGATGGAACAACCCATGGTGACGACAAGATCAGCCGCGTCGATCATCTCCGTGGTGAGCATCTTCGGCTTCTTCATGTTGAATACGAACGCCTTTTCTGACATGGCCTGTACGACCGCCGGATTGACCTGAGCGGCGGGCATGGTCCCGGCGCTCGACGCCTGGAGACCCTTCCTCCTCGCGAACGCCTCCGCCATCTGGCTCCGCCCGGCGTTCTCCACGCAGACGAACAAGATCTTGGGGCTGGGATTAGGCATACCTACAACATCAGTCCCTTGACCAGGTCCAAGACTGGAGAGTCACGCACTTTGTAGAACACCCACCTCGCCTTCTTACTCCTCTCGAGCAGGTTTGCCTGTTCCAGGAGCCCAAGGTGGTGAGACACTGTTGGTTGTGGTAACTCAAGGGCAGACTCGAGTTCGCAGACGCACATCTCTCGTCTGGAAAGAAGCAGCAGAATCTTGATCCTGGTGGGATCGCCGATTGCCCCGAGGAGCTTTTCAGTCGTTCTCAGCTTCGCTGCGTATTCTGGAGTCGCAAGCTTCTCCGCATCTACTCTGGCCTGCCTGATGTCCGAGGGCTGGCAAATTTTGAGCTCGATGAGTCGCTGAACCGAGGCGCTATTTTTCTTCACCACGAAGGCAGAGAAGCATTGACATATATTAATATATCATAAGTAGTTCTCATGGTTGAAAATCGTCTTCTTGGCATAAATAATCCGGCTGGACTGCACCCTTTCGAGGAATGTGATGAGTATGAAGTGCTTCTACTGTGACGAAGAGGCCCGAGCTATCTGTCAGGAGTGCGGCCGTGCCAGCTGCAAGGAACATGGCACCACTACGGTCAACTTTGGCCACGTTACTGCCGGTTTCGTATTCGTCTGCAAGGACTGCCAGAGGGCATCGCACAACCCGGCGATCCAGGTTCCGTCGCCGTAATCTTTCACAAGAAGTGAACACAATTGGGGTTAACGAGCGGAATCCTGCCTGATTGGACCTGGGAGTTCCACGGCCATAGGTGCCCGTTCATGCCGATGGGTTACAGGATGGGCCTGGTGGCGATGAAGGAGCTCGGAGTGGAGAGGGAGAAGAACCATAGGATGTTCGCGCTAACAGAAATGGGGGAAGGGCACCCGAACACATGCATGAACGACGGGATACAAGCGTCGACGGGCTGCACTTATGGCAAGCTTCTCATGGAGAGACTCAGCTACGGTAAGTTCGCCTTCGTGCTCTACAAGCCGGGAAAGGGCGCCATCAGGGTGTCGGTCAAACCGGATTTTATTGATGTGGTCGCCAAGCACGAATTCTCCAGCCTGCGCAAGAGCGGGGTGGAGCCCTCGGAGATCCCGCCCGGTGTAGCCGACGCTATCGTAGAGATAGTCCTGAAAGCACCGGACAGCGAAATGTTCAAGGTAGAACGGGTGCCCGGCTTCAGATTCGAAAGGCCGGCGGCTCGTTTCAACCGTGCAAGATGCTCGAAGTGCGGCGAGTATCTCTTCGAGCGGTACGCGCGCCAGGTGGAAGGGAAGACGCTCTGCATCCCATGCTCAGGTTTCGTCGAATCGCAACTCAATGTTCCGAAAGGCGGGCTGTAAGGAAGTGAGCCGCGCAGTTGGCGTCCCTCGAGCCGCACCATCCAGGTAGGCTGCAGCTAGCCTCGGAGCATGTGAGGAAGTATCTCATCGTCTACACTGTCCTCTCCATTGCCCTCGCTCTGCCGATTGGTTACTACTCGAGCGGGTTCACGGCGACCAACAAGGACCTATTTTCGAACTTGGTCATACTCTTCGCGATTCTGACGATCTACCCCTCCATGATACAGCTCAAGACCGAGGGTCTCGCCCATTCACTCAAATCGTGGAGACCGATGCTCGTTTCGCTGGTCTACGTGTTCGTGCTCTCTCCCATAATCGCGTTCGGGCTCGCTCCGACGTTCGGCAACGGCCAGATAGGGATAGGCTTCGTCACCGCGAACATCGTCCCCGCATCCAGCGCATCCCTTGGTTACGTCCTCATCGCGGGAGGCAGCATCGAGCTCGCGACTGCGCTCGCTGTGTTGAGTTTCGTCATCGCGATTCCCGCAATCCCGTTCTTTCTGAGCCTCTACGGCAGCCAGGCCTCGACCACGGTGCCGATAACCCCCGTATTGATATCGGTGCTGTACATACTCGTACTCCCCTTCATAGCGGGGCAGCTGACGAGGTACCCCCTGCTTAGGAAGAAGGGACCGCCCTTCGTCAACAGGTCCATCAGGCCGTACCTGTCGCTGGCCACGATGCTCTCCATGTTCGCGCTAATCTTCGTGCTCGTGGACAAGGAAGCCCCGGTGATGGTGGCGAAGCCTCAGACCGTCGGATACATCATCGGATATCAGACGGCGATCATAGTCGGAATCCTGATCGTCTCCATACTGGTCAGCAGAGCCATGCACCTGTCATACGAGGACCACCAGGCCGTGGCCTTCATTTCAGTGACGAAGAATCAGAGCGTCGCCGCGGCCATAGCGACCATGGCCCTCAACCCGGTATCTGCGATTGCTCCCGCGATAATTCCAATGATACAGCCGGTCCTGGCCATCATCTACATCAATCTCGAGAAGCCCGTCAGGAAGCTCTTTGCATTGCAGGACGACAGGGCGGCGATACCCTCCCCTACTGAACGCGAAGTGACTGCGCCGGCGAACGGTTCGAAGCAGGAAAAGTCTTCGTCGCCTCCGTCAACATGACGGTCAGTGGGTGCTATTGGAAATCAAGAATTTTCCCATCACCTCGTTTGGCGTGATTCTGGGGACGGGGGGCGTGGCCCTCGCCTCTCAGCTTTTCGTGCCTCCTCTCACAACGCTTCTGACCTACTTTCTAAGCGCACTCTTCGCGCTGTTCACGGCGTTACTGGCCGCTAAAGCCATCAGATATCCCGCAACAGTCAAGGCCGAGTTGCAGCACCCTCTGCCAGGCAACTTCTACGCTCTTCAGCCGATTTCGGCTGTCATTCTCGCGATACTGTACAGGAAGCTCTTTCCCTCTCCGATTGATGTGGGGCTGCTCGTCTACGGTGGCGCCCTCATCCTCGTCTTGTCCGTCTATCTCCCTTACCACTTCTTCTCGAACATGAACGTGGAGTTCTCCCAGTTGCATGGGGGATGGTTCATCACACCCGTCGCGACCATACTCGTCACGAATGCCATCCTCCTGTATCCTGTCAGCGAGCTGGGTCTGGCCGTTTCGCTCCTCTATCTTGGCATAGGGACCATGCTCTTCCTGCTCGTATTGAGCGTGCTTTTCTTCAGGCTCCTCAGCCACAGCCTTCCACCCATTGAACTCGCACCGACGAACTACATCTTGCTGGCTCCAATCGGGATTCTCATAGTTGACGTCCTCCAGGTCTCGAACGCATCTGCTGCCTTCCTTGGGATGAACCTGACACCGATAGCCACTTTGGTGGGGGCCAGCCTGTGGGGTTTCGGCATCTGGGCCGTTCTCGTGAACTTGCTCTTACTGAGGAGGTATGCGAGAACGGGGTTTCCATTTCACATTGGCTGGTGGAGCTACGTCTTCCCCACGGCGGCGTTCACCCTCGGAACAATCTCACTTTCCAAATACCTCGCACCGTTCGGCCTGGTTTCCCAGATCCTGTACCTTTGTCTTGTAGCCATCTGGGTAGCAGTTTCACTGGGGTCTTTGAGGCATTGGCTGAAGTCTGCCATAGCCGAGCCGAAGAAACCAACGAACGCGATGGTGGGCTCCAAGCGTAATGATGAATCCACTTGAACACAAATTCTCTGCGTAACGTCCCAACGAACGAGACGGAAACCAAGTCCTGTTCAATCGCATCTCGACACTTGAACACACGGAAAACGGGAGGTCGGGCTTCACGGACCTAGTCCCGGTAATAGCGGTCGCATCTGTCTTCCTCATCTCCTTGGTCTTTTCCATGTTCGGCCAAGGGGGAGGTCTGCTCTACACTCCTCTGCTGATCTTTCTCGGCTACTCGACCCTGGCATCCATATCCACGTCACTCTTCCTCAACATGATCACCGCACTGTTTGCGACTGTAATGTACTTCCGCTCCAGGCTGGTTGAACTACGTCTTGCTCTGGCCTTCATTCCGGGAATCATAGCAGGTTCGTTCCTTGGTGGCGCAGAGGGAAACTTCGTCGATACCAAGCTGCTTCTGTGGCTCTTTGTTGCCTTCCTCGTCGGGGCGGGAGCAAGAATGGTGTACACCTATTGGGAGAGGACGCCCGCGACCCAGGTCAGTCGGAAACGCCCGTCCCCGTCGACCTACATCGTCGTTGCGCTGTTCAGCTTTGGGGTTGGCATTCTGTCAGGCCTCCTGGGCATAGGTGGAGGAATACTGATTCTTCCATTTCTGGTTTTCGCGTACAGGATTCCGACGAAGGCGGCGGCCGGGACGTCCATGTTCGTGGTGATCTTTTCTTCCGCATTCGGGGTCTTGGGCCATTCCACTTTCGGGCAACTGGACTACCTCCTGATTCTATCGACCGTCCTGGCCGTGGCGGCAGGCGGAGCGATAGGAGCCCGGTTCATGATCCGCACGGGTGCCAGATGGATAAAAGCGGGTTTTGGACTCCTGATGCTGGTCTTCGCCATTCAGCTGGTTTTGAAGCTCCTAGGCTAGGTGCAGGATGAGAGAGGACACTCATGCAATCATTGAAAATCAGTCGGCCAGACATTGCGGAGGGGAAAAATGGCCCGGAACTCAGGGGTGTGTTCTGGAAAGACCCTCTTCCAGAAGTGTCTTACTTCGTCATAAGATGGGACCCTGTAGGTGGGGTTTTCGCCTTTGAGCTCTATGCGAGCGCCATCGCTTCGGAGCTGAGAACCGCGGTTGGAGGCGCCCTGGAAGTGATCGCAACCCAGTCCTCCTCCGGCCCCGGGGAGAACGGCCGATGGGTGCTCAAGTGGAACGTCGGCCGCGACCAAGCCGCAGCGGTTTCAAAGAAGATGGGGGAGGTATTAGGCGTTGGTTGGGAAGAGCCCATAGCCAAACTCCTGGCGACAGGAGCCAGGAACGGCCAGACACGGAGCCCGGCAATGTGGTATGGTGTCCCGAGGGAACAGATACCATGGTTTCCGATAATCGACCTTGGAGGGTGTGACGGTTGTGCCAAGTGCGTCGAATTTTGTCAGAATGACGTGCTGAGGCTGAGCGGGGCTCCCCCGCGGGCCGAAGTGGCCAATCCGTTCAATTGCCTAATCGGATGCAACTCCTGTGAGGGCAAGTGCCCATCCAAAGCCATCTCGTTTCCGCCAAGGGAAATCCTTCAAACATTCCGCTCGCCGTTGCTGAGATGAGCGGCCAAGTCAGCCAAGTCGACCGATTATCCCTCCGGCTTTAAGCCAGCCATCCAGCGGGGTTGCCATGCGCTACGAGCTGGTCTGTCTGAAGTGCGGGAAGCAGTATCCGATGTACTTCACGAGACAACTCTGCGACGAATGCGGCGGGATACTCGAAGTCACATACCTCGGCCGCAGAAAGGCGGAGCCGCTGAAAAAGGACTTCTGGAGCTACGAGCCTTTCTTCCCTGACAGCGAGTACAAGCATTACAAGCTCGGAAACACGACGCTCCTCCCGGCGACAGAGGAGGGGCTATTCCTCAAGCTGGAGACGGAGAACCCGACGAAGTCATTCAAGGACAGGGGTTCGGTGGTAGAGATTGCGAAAGCGCTCGAGTATGGGTACGACGAAGTCGTCTGCGCGTCAACGGGAAACATGGCATACTCCGTTGCCTACTACGCCAAGCTGGGAGGCCTGAAGGCCACGATCTTCGTGAGCAGGAACGCCAGCTGGCTCAAAATCAGAAACATCAGGGAGACCAGGGACGCCAAGACAATCAGGGTGAACGGGGACTTCACCGAGGCGCAGAGGAGGGCCATCAGGTATTCGGAAAGGAACGAAGCCTTCCTGGTGGGTGACTACGGCTACAGAAAAGAGGGCCAGAAGACCATACTTTACGAAATCGTCGCCGAGCTCCCCGACGTCAGAAACATCTTCATCCCCGTGGGCAACGCTACTTTGTTCAGTGCATCCTACAAGGCGTTAAAGGAGCTCAGAGCTCTGGGGCAGCTGGGAGGGACCCCCCGCCTAATCGCCGTGCAGGCGTCGTTGACGAATCCTCTCACCGTCGCACTGCAGAGGAACGGGAAGGTCAGGTATCAGAAACCGCGTACCGATGCAGGAGCGATAGCGGTCGGTTATCCCACCTACGGGGACCAGGCCATCGAAGGCATCAAGGCGACCGGAGGCACGGCCGTGGATGTGACTGACAAGGAGATGGACGAGGAGCGGAAGGCATTCTATAGAGAGTACGGCCTGCAGGTCGAAATGGCAGGTGTCGCATCACTGGCAGCGTTCAGGAAGAGCAAAGTGGAAGGGAAGAGCGTCGCGGTGATAACCGGCGGGAACACCCTCAAGCCCTAGACGCAGGGCCGCGGCCGCAATGTCTCCTAGGATACATAATCATCCGTAGACGCCGCTTCGAGGCGGACTCTCCTTCGTCATCGCCGTTATCAGGGAGGACGTGTAGCCTGACTTCTCAGCCAGCGCCTTCGCAATATCTGACACGCTCACCAGACCAGCAAGGTCCCCCTTCTCGTCGATGACAGGCAGCAGCCTCACCTTGTTCTTTGTCATCATGTCCAGCGCCACTTCGACCTTCGCGTCGGGCGACACCACTATCATGGGCGAGGTCATCACGGACTGGACCTTCACCTTGCTGGGGGTGGAGCCCTTCCCCACGACCCTCCTGGCGATGTCGCGTTCGGTGACGATTCCCACTATCCCCTTCTTCGACTTTACAAACACGCAGGAGGCGTCCTGCTTCTCCATCGCCTTGGCCGCCTGGAGGACGGTGGCGCCGTCCGAAACCGTGACAGGGTTGGAGCGCATTATTTCCTTCACTGTCAGGTCCATCTTCTTGAGAGCTTCTTCTTCGCTGCTACCGGTAATCATGGTAGTGCGTCATTCTCCCCGTCTAATAAGACCGGCCTTCACACGTGGCCCGCTTTCCTGAGGAGTCTTTCATGCCAGTCGGGCACCTTGTAGCTGTCTGCCCGATAGCTTGACTGGTACGGCTTCAGGTCCAGCACAGGCGTGCCATCGAAATAGTCCAAATCGGAAACGGTCAACACTCTGCCTTCCCTGCGTAGGAGCGGAACGAGGGAGAGGCCTATCGGGTTTGGCCGCGTGGGTGAATCAAGCGAGAACACGCCCACCAAAGGCAGCTCGTCAAGGCTCAGGCCGTGCCTCAGCAACCCCCTCGGCTTGACTTTCAACCGCCCAATCTGTTCGGGCCTGAGCTGGTTCAACCAAGCGACTACGATGACGTGGGAGAACCCTTCGATGCCGTCAAGGGCGTCTTCGAATTCCGGGAATATCTCGATCTCTGATGACGACCCCTTGCGATGCTCTCTTATCTCGTCCTGCGATATCCTGGTGTGTATGACCCCTACCGGTCGCATCCTGACATCTTCCCGCGGAGCCGATGCCAAGTCGCTCACCCAAAGACAATGGAAGCCACCTTCTTCTTGGCTTCCGCGACGGCGTCCTGTATCTTCGCCATCTTCTCCGCGTCGATGTACTCCGCGTTCATCATGAGCATCCCCTGGATATCGCGGATGTCTTTTACGAAGCTGAACTGCCCGATCTTCCCGGCGTACTCTTGCCCCGCCTTCAGCCTCTCGACGACCTCCGCGTTCTCTCCCAGGTGTCTCTGACCTTCGGCCGTTATCGAATAGACCTTCTTTCCGTTCTCTTCCTTGGAGGAGACGAAACCCAAGTCTTCGAGCTCCTGAAGGGTCGGATACATCAGGCCGGCGCTGACAGGACGCTGGTACGTCTTCCCGATCTCCTGGATCAGGGCGTATCCATGCATCGGCCTCTCGCTCAGGGCGATTAAGACGAGAAAGCGAAACTCACCCCGTCTGACGCCGTACCCCCTGCCGGGTCCTTCGCCCATCGGTCCTCGGCCGAAGGGGGGTCCGTGATGATGCGGTCCATGTTCCCACAAAATATGTCGCTGATATGTCTGTAGATATGTTATTACATATATCAGACGATTCTCGTAAACGGAAAACGACGTCTCACGTTAAGAATCCGACGCGTTCTCGAAGAGCCTACAGAGGTGAAAGAAAGAGAATGTGTCACTACTGCCATGACGACTGGGGTTGCGGCGGCGGGTACCACTATCCAGGACACTATGACCCGAGGTGGAGGTACTACGAAGAGCCGGCTCCAGCGGAAAGGCGCGAATATCTCGCGGAAGAGAAGAGAATCCTAGAACAGAGGCTCAAGGAAATCGAAGCAAGGCTCGCAGAATCGAGCAAGTAGGGACCACGGCCGCCTGGCCCCCTCCCGTAATTAGCTAGTAAGCGAGATGGAGTTATAGAGCCTCATCGCCTGCGGACGTGCGAATCAGCGTGAGCACGATTCTGGTCAGAGGCGTCTTCGACAGCCATGCCGAGGAGTTCGACGCCTGGTTCGGAGAGAATAGGAAGATTTACCTCTCCGAGCTGAACGCACTGCGGGCGGCCGGACCCAGGGGACGAGTCCTCGACGTCGGCGTGGGGTCGGGGGTCTTCGCCCATCGGCTCGGAGCCAGTCTGGGAGTCGACGTCTCGAGGAAGATGCTCGAGCTGAGCAGGAAACGTGGGCTACAGGTCATCCAGGCTGACGCGAAGAGCCTCCCGTTCAGGGACGGCGCGCTCGACACAGTTGTGGTCTCGTTCACGATCTGCTTCGTCGACGACGTCCTGGGGATGCTGAAGGAAGCGTTCCGAATCCTCAACAGCAAGGGCATACTGATACTGGGCGAGATAACCCTGGACTCGAAGTGGGGGCGCCTCTACTCCGCTGAAGGGAAGAGAGGGCATCCCTTCTACAGTAGGGCTAGGTTCTTCACTCTAGGGGAGACGCTTTCTCTCCTGTCCAAGTCCGGGTTTGCCACCGAAAGTGCCTTTGGATCAGTCAGCTTCGGGCCAACAGAGGAACCGCGGGTGGAGAAGGCAACCAAGTTCAAACCCGAAAACCAAGACGCTTTCAGCCGCTACGGCTTCGTTTGTCTGCGTGCAGTAAAGAGCAGAAGCCTGACACAGTAAGGTCGCAGCAGTTCAGAGGTCCACTCTTACTTCTACGGGAACTCCGCTTCTCACTGCTCCGGTCACCACGCAGTACTTCTCGAACAGCTCGAGGCACCGGTCCACCCGCGTTTTGTCAGTAGGCTGGCGGAGCCTCGCCTTTATGGAGACGTCTACCCGCTTGACCCTCCAGTAGCCCTCTTCGTTCCTCTCCACAGTGGGTTCGGCTTCGGTCTCGATGTCCTCCACATCGACCTTAGATTTCTTCAGACAGAAAAGAAGTGACGCGCTCAGGCAGTTGGCGACGGAAGCGGCCAGCACTCGCGAGGCGTTCGGACCGGTCAGATCTCCGAGCGGTTCGGGCTCATCCATGATGAACCCCTTGCTTGCCGTGCCGGGAAAGGTGACCATGAACTTGTAACCTTCGAGGAGCTTCACTCTGACCTTGGGTTCGGTCGTTGACATCTTGGTGGCTATCGCTCGTAACTCCGAACTATTAACGCTCTGCACCGGTCGCCGCCGGCAGGGGCCGGCTGAATGCTCATATGACGACGGGGCCACGAACCTGCTGCGAGGTGAGAAATCAGATTTGGCAGAGTTCAAGTGCAAAGACATAGGAATGAAGTGCGGCTTCGAAGTCAAGGGCGCCTCCTCGAAGGACGAGGTCATGCAGATCGCCCAGGTCCACGCGAGAGTGACCCACAACATCACAACGATAACTCCAGACCTTGCGCAGAAAGTCAGCTCAGCGATAAGAGGCTGAGCTGGCCGCTCCGTCTTCACCGGGCGTAAGGTTGCCCAATACTTTACGGCAGGCTCTGTCGGTTCTTGTTTATCCTTCGGAAACCAATATCGCCCGGCTCCCGCCCCATAGCATCGAAGCCTTATGCAAGAACAAGAAGAGAAGAGGGAACAGGTACTCAGCATCCGAGGCAAGAACGTCAGCACCACCATCAGGGACATCTCCCATCTGGGCATCGTACTCGAACAGAACTCCACCCTGGAGGCGGAAGGGGAATTCGAAGGCGCCGGTTTCTCCACCGTCACCATCCACTTGAAACACGACGGCTCGTCGCAATACGAGCAGAAGGGGTTCGTGACCACTCCCAAGGGGGAGGTCGTCACCATCCGGGGCAGGGGCACGGGCAAGGCAATCAGTCCAACCAACACGACCTGGGAAGGAGACGTCGAATTCACGAGCCAGTCACCGAAGCTGGCACCGCTCAGCGAGAACTCATATCGCATCGAAGGGACAGGAGACCAGGCAGAGGGCGAATTCCGCGGGACTAGCTTCCATAACGAGTAGATAGCGCGGGACCGCCCCCTCTCATTTTATCGAGAGGCAACAAAAAGTCAACCGTTTATTGGATAGAACGCACCCAAGCATTCCGCAGCGTGAAGGGCCTGTGCCCCTCAGTCCTGTTCCTTCAGCTTGGTCTCGACCCGCTTGCCGATCCAGGTCTCGTATGAATCTGGAGCGGGCGTCTCCGAACCTCTGGTCTTCTTGGACCGTTCCTTGTTCGTCCCCAGCCACTTCTCATAGGTGTCTCCGGGAAGCTTCGTTTTGTCCAACTTGGTTGACTCTCTCATCTCGTTTCAAGCTCGCTCGGGTGTTCTTCCCTATAAGCTAGATTGGGACTTTGGCTCTAGACCTGGCGGCATATCGTTGTCGATGGGCCTGGGTTCATGGAAACCAATATGTGGCCCGTCCCACAATAACGTGCGGCCGTGGACATAGTCCTCGACGAGGTCTCGAAGAAGTTCGGGAGCAGCCTGGTCCTGGACAAGGTCTCCATGAGGCTCGAAGGCAAAGGTTGCTTCGGATACCTGGGGCCCAACGGGGCGGGGAAGACCACTTCCATGAAGGTCCTCACCTCTCTCATCAGGCCAGACATGGGGAAGGCCAGCATCAACGGCGTCGACGTCGCCAAGGATCCAGTCGGCGCGATGAAGTTCGTCGGCGCACTGGTCGAGGACCCTGAGCCGTACTCTTTCATGACGGGAGAGCAGTTCATCAGCTTCGCGGCCAGGATCAGAGGGATAGAAAGGCCCCCAATGGAGGAGCTCAAGAAGAAGCTCGACCTCCCTCCGCTGGAGAAGAAGTGCAACCGGCTGTCCAAGGGACAGAAGCGGCGGGTCTTCCTAGCGGCCGTGATGGCCCAGGACCCCGAAGTCCTGATTTTGGATGAGCCCACCGTCGGCCTCGACCCGGCGGAGTCAGTGCTCTTCCGGAACCTGATCGCCGAGCTGAAGAAGGAGAAGCTCGTCTTCTTTTCATCCCACCTCCTCTACGAGGTCACGCAGCTCTGAAAAGTGGTCACGTTCATCAACAAAGGCAGGATCGTCCAGAGCGGAAGGGTGGAGGACCTGAACCGCAGATTCGCCTCCAAGACCCTCAGGGTCGAGTTCACGGCACCGGTGGCAGAAGGCGCCATCAAGAGGCTGCAGACCGAAGGGACGCTCACCGGCTACAGGATAGAGAGCGAGCGGGCGTACCTCCTGGACTTCGACGGCACCGAAGAGACCAGGAAGCTGATCGTCGACGCCTGCTACAGCATGGGGCTACGGAGCATCCAGGATATGGTCCTGGGCCTAGAGCAGGCCTTCATGGAACTCGTGGGGGAACCCAGCTGAAACTCGGCTCGTCCCTCACGGGCATCCTGTTCAAGACCTATACCAGATTCTACTTCCAGACGAAGAGGTTCTATGCGGCGCTCGCGATCTATCTGCTCGTTCTCTTCGCGGAACCCCTGCTCATAATAACCAAGGTCGCGTCCAATCCTCCTCCAGGGCAGTACCTCAACCTCGCGGTCGGCACGTCCCCGATCCTGGGTACCCTGCTGACCGCAATGCTGGCAGGGGACGCGCTTTCACAGGACTTTAGCCGTCAAGGTCTCTTCACTCTTTCTCAACCTCTGGGGAGGCTCAGGATCATGACGAGCAGATACCTTGCGGCGCTGGTGGTGAACGTCGGACTGATACTTTTCTTCCTTCTCGCGAGCGCGGCCTTCAGCGAAGCCTTCGGCGACGGCCTCATCGCCAACTATTGGGAGATGGTCGCCTTCTCTGTATTCTACATCGCTCCCGTCGTCGCCTTCGTGATGATGTTCAGCGCCCTGTTCAGGAACCCGGCCATCGCGATAGTGGCTGTGGCATTCTTTCTATTCATTGGTGCGACGATATTCACCGCCCTTCTGGAGGTCGCGGGCGTCGAGCCCTGGTTCCTGCTCACCTACGCCTCGCAGATAATCACAAACATAGTGACCGTCCCCTACCCGACCTCCGCACCAGGCAACCCCACTCCGACCCCGATCGAGGGGATGGGCATCATGGTGGGCTACATCATCGTCTCGTGGGCCATCTGCTTCATCGCCTACAGCCGCAAGGAACTGAAGGAGATATGAGGCTGACAGCGGCGTTCGTCTTGGTTCCGTAGGGTCTTACCCACCCGGCAAGTAATCCGGTCCTCCGCCGTTCTCATGCATGGGAAAGGACACCGGTGCTTATAGCGAGTCGCCATGTCGGGAGAGGCATGGGAAAGACAGGGAAGGAGATTGTAAAGGCGAACATCAACGAGGTCCTGAACGACCTGAACGCTGCATACTCGGACGAATGGCTCGCGCACTTCCAATACTGGTTCATGGCAAAGTGGATCAGGGGTTTGGACGCTGACACGCTGAAGCCTGTCTTAGAGGAGCAGTCCACGGACGAACTGGGTCATGCCGGGAAGATCGCCGAGAGGATACTTCAGCTGGGTGGTCGGCCCGTAGCACATCCTGCTCATCTCCTAGAGAAGAGCGGCTGCGGCTTCAAAGAGCCCACCGGGGACCCGACCGACCTCAAACGGGTGATTCAGGACGTCCTGGAAGCGGAGTCCTGCGCGATAAAATCCTACAGCAGGCTGGCCGAGAAATACCGCACCACGGACATGGTCACCCACGAACTCTTCGAGGACCTGCTAAAGGACGAGGTCTCCGACGAGGAAGAGTGGGAACGGTTCATGGCCGGTCTCTAAGTTCGATACATCTGTCACATCATTGCTGTGCGCGTGAGGTCTCCGGTCAGGGACCGGTTTCGCTCATGGCCTTCTTCATGACCTCGACTTTCTCCTTCATGAGCGCTATGGCCGCCTCGAGGCTCTTACACCCCTCCTCCTCCGCTGTCAGGGCAGCTTCGAGGTCTCTGATCTTGCTTGACGCGCTGTTCAGGTCCTGCGTTACCTGCCCCAGGGGAGAGTAGTCCAGCCTGCGTGGCATGTTCGAGAAGAGCTCCCGCTGGACCTGGTTGATTTCGCTGAGCTTCCTTTCATCTGTCGCGGCGAGCCAGGAGACCTCCCTCCCGGCCCGCAGGCTCTCATAGAGCTCATCCTGAAGCTTGATGTAAGAATCCCAGTACTTCATCCAAGCCTCGTTGTATGCGGCGAAGATTCCCCTGAGCTTCGCGTCGTGGGCCCTTTCGTGCGACTCCATTTCGCCCGGAACCCTGGAAGTCTGTCTATTAGAGTTTGGACAGGGCATTACATGGCTTTAATAGGGCCCAGAAGCGGAAACCACCATGAGTCAAGTTCAGCCAGAGTTGTGTCAAACTCACCGGATCAGGCTTCAATTAGATGGAACGTCCAACCACCCCGTCTGTCCTGTCTGCGCTCAGATAGCCAACCAGGAGTCGCTCCGCAGGCGCTCCCGAAGGCGCTAGCTTCATGGGAGAAGCCGTCCAGCAGTCTCAGAAGCTCCCAAGAGCTTGTCCAAGATGCGGCAAGGTCGAACGCCTCTACAGGACTCCCAGGGGGCTCATGTGCGAAGACTGCGTGAGGACGATGGATTCAGCAGGCCTGGGCTTCAGGTAGCACTCAGGTCAGAGCGAATCCTCCCCAACCCCGGGCTCAGTTTCTTTGGCTCGCGCGTTCACTGGTTACAGCCTATAACGGCCAAGGTTTGAGCGCCAGAAGCGTCGAGGGAAGAAACGGGGACTTGAGTTGAGCTCGAGGGCGGCGCCATATATGGTCGCGGTCGTAGCCACACTTCTCTGGTCGTCCTCTTACGTGTTCATAAAATGGGGGCTCTCAGACATCCCTCCTCTGTTTTTCGCGACCTTGAGGTACGCGCTCGCATTCCTAATCCTTCTGGTCGCCGACGTGGCGGTTGGCCCCCGGAAGCAGCCCACCGGCGCGACAGGGAAACGGCAGGTGGTGCTCCTGGTGGTCGCCGGCATCGGGGGGTACACTTTCGCCCAGGGGTTCCAGTTCGTGGGTTTGTACTACCTCCCCGCTGTGACCACGAGCTTCCTCCTCAACTTCAACCCGTTCTTCGTCCTCGTCCTGGGGCTCGGCTTGCTAGGCGAAGGAGCCTCCGCCCCCCAGCTGGGCGGCCTCGCGCTTGCCCTTGCCGGGGCCTGGGCGTTCTTCAGCGAAAGGGCGTCCTGGGGCGGCCAGTGGTTCGGAGTCGCGGTAGTCCTGATCTCAGGGGTGGGATGGGCGGTCTATGTCGTGGTGGTGAGGCTAATCCACAGGTCAGGCAGCATGGGCTCACTGCGGCTCACGACCGTCACCATGGGGGTGGGCGTCGCCGGTATGGCAGCGCTGACGGTGCTCACCGGGCAGTACGCCTCGCTGACAACGAGCGGGGTACTGATCATAGTGTGGCTGGCCACGGCGAACACGGCGCTCGCATTCTTCATGTGGAACTGGGTGCTCAGGGCCATCCCAGCCTACGAGCTCACCATGCTCCAGGACCTGATGCTCGTCGAAATCGCGCTCTTCGCCCTGGCGTTCCTGGGCGAGACGATAACACCCGTGATGGCGGCGGGGATGGCCCTGGTACTCCTCGGGGTCGCAATCGTTCAGCTGAAGGCGAGGGGTAAGCGGAGAATCATGTCAGGGATCAGCGAACCCTCCAAGGTGAGCGATTCAATCCCAAAGCCTTCGTAGCGGGACCAAACGAAGGCGTTATTGATTCGCGCGGAAACAAAATGGTTCATGCCGTGATGCGTCCTGCTTTAATACGCTGGCGCGGGCGGCGCCTTTCATGCCAGGGAGGCTGCTTGTCTTCTGCGGTATCCCCGGCAGCGGGAAGACGACGATAGCACGGCTCGTGGCGAAGAAGGTCCCTGGCGCCGTCCACATCCAGACGGACGCCGTCAGAGGTATGATCGCTGAGCCCACCTTCAGCCTGGACGAGTCGGAGCTCGTCTATTTGGCGAGCGCAGCGGCAGCAAGCGAAGCGCTGGACAGGGGGCGTCTGGTGATTCTTGACGGGACCTTCGGGAGCAGGAGGCGCAGGGAAACCACTCTGTCCGTTCTCGAAGGACACTACTCCAGCGTCTATTTTGTCCACGTCGAGTGCGACCTTGAGACTGCGCTGCGGAGGAACTCTGCGAGGCTCGCAGCCATCCCCCGGGACAAAGTGAGGAGTATCTTCTCGTCGTTCGAGCCGCCGTCGAAGGCGTTGACCGTCGACAGTTCCACCACAGAGCCCGAAGTGGCTGCTGAGGCCGTCGCCAGGGCGCTCTCCTATCCCTTGCTTCCGCCCGAGTAGAGCCCCTTCAGGAGATAGCTCTGGGTGTAGAGCGAAAGCAGGATCACCGGTATGCTGAGTATAATCCCGGCCGACGCGAGCTGCACCCATATGTTGTAGCCCACAGACGCGCCGAGGCTCTGCGGGTCGAAGTTCGCGGCGAACAACGTCACCGTGAACGAGCCGGTCGGCGGGAAGTTGTAGTTGTATGGAGTCTGCGAAAGCACGAGCGGGAACAGCAGCAGGTGCCAGGAGATTATGAACGAGATCAGAGCCGTGGCGAAGAGCCCGGGCCTGGCCAGGGGCATGACTATTTCATAGAACGACCTGATTGGGGAGTAGCCATCGACCATGGCCGCCTCCTCGAAGTGGCGAGGAAGCGAGTCGTAGAAGTTAGACATCGTCCATATAGTGAAGGGGATGGTGAAGACGGGGTAGACGAGGAAGAGGGCGAGCCACGTGTTCAAGAGCCCCAAGTGGAAGATGAGGTAGAAGACGCCGAAGACGAACGTCGTGGAGGGGAGGCTGTACAGGTATATCGAAAGGACGAGGAGCCACTTCCTCCCGTGCCTTGACACGGAGTAGGCTGCGGGTGCAGCCACGAAGACGGTTACCACCATGGCCACGGCCGCCACGGCGAATGTCGTGATGAGGTAGGGCGCAGCCTGGGCCGCGGTCGTAAGGAACCCATCGACGTTGATCTTGGTGGGGATTATTATCGGAGGGGTCGTGAAGTCGAGCGCCTGCGGTCTGAACGCCACCAAGAACATCCAGTACACAGGGAACGCCTCGAAGATCAGGGTGGCGAACGAGACGACGTAGATCACGAGCTTGAAGACCCGGTTGGGTATCCTCGGAAACGGGATCCGCCTACCAGCCTTCCCCCTCCTCGAGTTCACCCTGATGAGAAGGATAGCGAATATGCTCACCATCGCCGCGAGGATTATCCCCGCCGCCAGGCCCTGCGAGACGAACCCCTGGAAGAAGATGTAGAACCACACTATGAAGGGCAGGGTCGCCATCGAGTAGGAGAGGCCCCCGTTCAGGATGTAGGGGAGGTCGAAGTTCCCGAACGCGATTATCAGCGTGATGAGGAACGCCGTGAGTATCGCCCCCTTCGCCATGGGGAGGGCCTGGGTCCCGTAGTAGTCG
>JACWAI010000083.1 GCA_014874415.1 Nitrososphaerales archaeon | reverse complement strand
TCGGAACCGGAGCGCAAACCGCGGGGTCTGCGGAACTCGGCCGGAGCTTCAGCGAGAACGTCTAAATTGCATTGGGACTTGGTGCATGCCATGCCCATAACCCTCGATGACATCACGCTAGCCTTCATCGGGGCTGTAATCGGACTTGTAGTAACGCTACCCGTAACTTATCTTGTTGTTGACAAGATAATCGAAAGGAACACAAGGAAGGAACTGGAGCCCGTGAGGGCGGTGGCGAGGGAGCGGCTTACATCGAAGCTGGGAGTCGGATTCCTTACCACTTTCCTGATCACGCTGGTCATCGACGTTAACAGCGCCTTCGAGGAGCGGCGAGCGGTTGAGAAGGGTCTCGCGGAATCCCATGTCCTGAAATTGAAGAACGCCCAGTCGGATCTCGAGCTGCTCGTAGGGGTCTACAACCGCGTCCTTTCGGTCGAGGTAGAGCATCTAACGGGGAAGGTGATATCGTCACTGGAACACTTGCAGGAGGACTTCCAGTTTTTGGCTGACGAGTATCCGAAGCCTCCCAGCGATACTCACGTTCGCCACATAGAAACTGTGGTCCTCGAGACCGTCAGCCAGACGAAGCGGGTCCTGGAGCTTCTTGGGGCGGACGAAGCCCAGATCGTCGGGCTAGAGAAATGGCTGGTCGATTCGCGAAACAAAGTGGGCCTCAGGCCCGGGGAAAAGAAGAGGGAAGTGAGCGGCAAGCACGAGGTGTAGGGGTTTCCCATGGCAATTTGGACAAGACTGATTGGCGTGGACGATCTGGCTGACAACTCGGGGAGAGTCGTTTCGCTTCGTGGCCTGACAGTGGCGGCATTCAAGGTCGACGGCAGGTTCTTTGCCATTGAAAACAAATGCCTTCACAGGGGAGGCCCTCTGGGCGAAGGGCAACTCACGGACCGGACGGTGGTTTGTCCGTGGCATGGGTGGAGGTATGACGTTGAGACTGGCGAGCTAGAACTCATTCCGACTCTGAAGGTGGGAACATACAAAGTCGAAGTCAGAGGGGATGAGGTCTTCATCGAAATCCCCGAACTCGGCCGAAAATGAGGTAGGCCCGCTCTCTTGGATGTGCTAGTCCCCGCCTATGCTGCCGTGCCCGCACCAACCCAATCCACCGATTCGATTGCCGCAAATCGGACATGTTCCTCAGCATACTCGAACTTGTCCGCCCTTATTCCATAGAGCCTGCGTGACCTCCGCAATCAGGCGACTGTTACGAGATTCAGGTACTCCTCCACGTACTCCCGAAGCTTCGTTTTGAAACCTTGCTCGGTTATTTCTTCGGGCAGTCCCACCATGAACTTATGAAAATAATCGAATCTGCCCGATGCAACGCTGCTGAGGCGTGACAAGAACTTCTCGTTCTTTGACCCGGCTGCTCCTCCGGCGTCCGCTATCTGGTGCCTTTCCATGTCGCTGAGGGCAAAGCAGTTGTTCAGCATAGTGGATGCCCTGGCCCACTGTGCCTTCGCCCCATCGCCGTCCGGTATCCTGTCGCTTACCCAGTCTGTGAGAAATTCCTGGATTGTCGCGATTTTACCCAGCCCCCCTTGAAAGTAGACCTTCATCGCGATGTCGTCCGCATACAGATCCTCAAGGTGGTTTATTGCAGCGTGGAGTCCCTCCTGTTGATACCCGGTTTTCGCCTGCTTGGGGTAGAGATCTAAGACTTCGGATATCAGACGGTAGTTATGAGAGGGATGATTCGTGATGTTCCGGTAGACGTGAGACAGTTCGTGGGCGAGAAGTCCGTCGAGCATGCCCGATTTGACTGCGAAGCCCGACACCACTACCTTGTGGTTCTTCCATTCTCCCGAAGTATAGCCCATGAAAGGGAGTTTGTCATCGACGGCAATCTCGACGTTCGCGTTTACCTTATACCCTGAATCTTGCATCGCTCGCAAGGCTCTGCCCAATGCTTCGACAGCAGTCTTCTGCTCAGACACAACTTTCGAAAGTCTTCCCCCGACTCATAATTCTTGCGTTCTGCCAAATCGTCTGTCATTCGGTCCAAACGAGAGTTTGCGACTCCAAAGCAACCCTCAAGTATTCTGTCTCCTATGGAACCACCCCGGTTAAGTGCGAAAGATACGATTGATACGATCAATCCAGCGACAGGAGAAAAAATCGCGTCGTGCCAGTTGATTTCTTCAGAAGAGGCGGCTGAAGTCGCAGAGAAAGCTGACGAAACTTACCGAAACGTGTGGAGCCGAATACGCCTGATTTGAGCATGAAAGGGGAGCCTAACGGTCGCATGGTGAGGTCAAGAAAGCCCTCCGTCCATTTTGTCCACTGACCGGGGTAGGCCTGTTCAAAATCCCACCCCCCGCACTGTACAAGATGGGTCAGAATGGGAGTCACTGGCTGGTGTACACAAATGTGCACGAATAGCTATAAACGCGCAACCAGCCCGCATTAAACGAGAGATTGGGTGGTCGCTTTTGGCTCCGTCGCGACTGTGTCGGAGCTGAACCTATCAGCAAGACGGCTTGACATAAGGGAGCCGCCCAGGGACCTCTTCTCCAAGTTTCTAGGCGAGTACGACAACGCCTTCCTCCTCGAGTCTGCAAGGGGCAAGTCGAGGCTGGCCGAGTACTCCTTCATCGGGTTCGAGCCTTCGCTGCTGGTAGAAGCGAGGGACGGGGCGATGGAGGTCCGGGACATCGCCACAGGGTCCAAGGAGAGGACGAGGGTCTCCGACCCGCTCAAAGAGCTGAGGCGGATCGTCCCCCCGAACTCCGTAAGCGGCCTGTTCAGGTTCATAGGGGGTGCCGTCGGCTACATTTCATACGACGCCGTTAGGTATTGGGAGAAACTTCCCCGCCTGGCGACGGACGCAGCCCAGTTCCCAGACATGCAGTTCGGGGTTTACACCGATGGGGTGGTCTACGATCATGCGAGGGGGGAGACCTACTATTACACCCTGGGGGAGGACCGGCTCGACGAGGTGCTGCGGGTCGCGAGGAAGCACCCCGACGGGCACGCTATCAGGGCCTCCGAGCCCAGACGGTCGATGGGGAAGGAGGACTTCGAGGAGATGGTGCGGAAGACCAAGGACCGCATCGCGGCCGGGGACATATTCCAGGCCGTGCTTTCGAAGAAGTGCGATGTGGAGGTCGAAGGGGACCTGTCGGGGTTCTACGAGTCGCTCAGCCGGGTCAACCCTTCCCCCTACATGTACTTCCTGAAGTTCGGCGAGAGGAGGATAGTGGGCTCGAGCCCCGAGATGCTCGTCCGCGTAGAAGACAGGAGGGTCGAGACGTACCCGATAGCCGGGACCCGCCCCGTCCTCCCCGACAAGGCGGAGAACGCCCGGCTGACGAGGGAGCTGCTCGAGGACCCGAAGGAGAAGGCCGAGCACGTCATGCTGGTGGACCTGGCCCGGAACGACATCGGGAGGGTGTCGAAGTACGGGTCGGTCGGGGTCCCGGAATTTCTCACGGTCGAGCAGTTCAGCCACGTCCAGCACATGGTGTCCCATGTGGTCGGGGAGCTTCGCGATGGGTTCGATTCCTTCGACGCTTTGAGGGCCGTCTTTCCGGCGGGCACCGTCTCGGGGGCGCCGAAGGTCAGGGCGATGGAGATCATAGATGAGCTTGAGGGAGCCAGGAGGGGGCCCTACGCCGGCGCAGTCGGTTACTTCTCGTTTAACGGCAACTCGGACTTCGCGATCACGATAAGGACGCTGGTGTCCGCTGGAAGGAGTTGTTCGATTCAGACCGGGGCGGGGATTGTGGCCGACTCTTCACCTCCCAAGGAATGGGAGGAGACAGAGGCGAAGGCCCGGGGGCTCCTGAAGGCGCTGGAGATGGCGGAGGAGAAGAGATGAAGGTCCTCATCTTGGACAACTACGATTCGTTCGTCTACAACCTGGCGCAGTACGTCGGCTCCCTCGGCGCGGAGCCCATCGTCATGAGGAACGACGAGGTCTCGCCAAGGCAAGTCAACGACATGCGGCCCGAGCGGATCATCATCTCCCCTGGACCCGGAGACCCCTCGGACGGCAGGGACTTCGGAGTCTGCGGCGCGGTGCTGAAGGGAATCAGCAGGGATGTTCCGACCCTCGGCGTTTGCTTGGGGAATCAGGGAATTGGTTATGCTTTCGGCGGGAAGATCGCCCGTGCCGGCAGGGTCATGCACGGCAAGACGAGCAGGATTGTCCACGATGGAAAGGGGGTGCTGGAAGGCGTCGGTAACCCTCTGCAGGCCACCAGGTACCACTCGCTCGTGGTCCAGAAGGAGGGGCTTCCAGCTGAACTGAAGGTCACCGCCCTGGCGCTAGACGACGCTGAAATCATGGGACTCAGGCATGTGGAGTATCCGATAGAAGGGGTCCAGTTTCATCCAGAGTCGATCATGACACCGGAGGGGATGAAGATTGTGAAGAACTTCGTCGAAAAGGGGGTTCGGGCGTGATTCAGGCCTCAGTGCAGCGGATTCTGGAAGGCGGCGAGCTTACCAAGGACGAAATTGGGGGGACGGTCAGGGAGATCGCGGAAGGTAGGGCGACGCAGGCGCAGGTCGCCGCCTTTCTTGTCGCCCTGAGACAGAAGGGGGAGACTCCGAGGGAAATCGCCGCCTTCGCGTCTACCCTTCGGGAGTACAGCCTGAGGATTCGGCCGCGAGTGGCTGGAAGGCTCGTTGACACCTGCGGGACAGGCGGTGACAGGGTGAAGACCTTCAACATCAGCACCATCTCGGCCTTCGTAGCGTCAGGGGCCGGCGCGTTCGTTGCCAAGCATGGGAACAGGGCGGTTACGAGCAAGTGCGGGAGTGCGGACGTCCTTGAACGCCTTGGTTTCAAACTCGACGTGTCGCCGAGTGTGGTCGAAGAAGCCATAGAGCAGGTGGGCGTCGGCTTCATGTTCGCGCCAGTATTCCACCCAGCGATGAAGCGCGTCGCCCCGGTGAGGAAGGAGCTGGGGGTGAGGACCATCTTCAACCTGATGGGGCCTCTGATCAACCCGGCCGGGGCCAATGCCCAGGTGGTGGGCGTCTACGCGCCCGAGCTCGTCGATAAGGTCGCGGAGGTCCTCCGGCTGCTCGGCTCCGAGGAAGCGATGGTGGTGCACGCCTGCGAAGGGATGGACGAGATCTCTGTCTCCGGGAAGACCCGCGTCTCCTGGCTCCGGAGGGGGGAGATAACGACGCGCGACCTCGTCCCGGAAGACTTCGGGGTGAAGAGAAGCACAGGTGGCATTGCGGAGATAGAGGGGCCCGACCAGGCGGCCAGTGTGGCGCTGCAGATCCTCGGAGGAGAGGAGATGGATTCGGCCATGACCGACATGGTGGTCGCAAACTCGGCTGCGGCCCTGGTGGTGGCCGGCCGGGCCGACGACCTTCTCCAGGGGGCAGAAGAAGCTCGGGAATCCCTGGCAAGCGGCGCGGCCCTCGAGAAGTTGAAGAGGTTGGTGACATCGGCCGGCGGCGACTCGTCCAGGATTGAGGTCTATGCAGCAGGCCGATGAGGGCTTTCTGGAGAGGCTGACCGGCGCCGCGAGAGCGAGGATCAGGGGAGGTTACTATGCCGTCGGAGACGGGGTGCCGGGAGAGAGGAGGAGCCTTGTCGAGGCCCTGAGGGCCCAGGGGCGCATCCCAGTGGTCGCCGAAGTCAAGTTCAGGTCCCCTTCCGAAGGGATGATCTCCAGACGGAGGGACGCGGCTGAGATCGCTAGGGCATACGAAAGAGGAGGGGCCGCTGCAGTCTCCGTGCTCACCGAGCCGGATAACTTCGACGGGAGGATGGAATATCTGTCTGCTGTGAAGAGGGCGGTGGGCATCCCCGTCCTGATGAAGGACGTGGTCGTGGACAGCGCCCAGACGGAGGCGGCTAGCAGCGCAGGAGCGGACGCGGTCCTTCTGATAGCAGGGGTCTTCGATGCCGTGGCGGGGAACGGCTCGCTCGACGAGATGGTGAGGTCCGTCCATCGGAAGGGGCTGGAGGCGATGGTCGAGGTCCACGACGAGGGGGAGTACGGCCTCGCCATGAGGAGCGACGCAGACGTCGTGGGGATAAACAACAGAGACCTGCGCACCCTGACCGTCTCCCTGGAGACGTCGAGGAGGCTGTTGCGTCTGGGCCCTGCGCCGAAGCCTGTCATCTGCGAGAGCGGAATAAGCAGTAGGGATGACATCGGAGCGTTGAAGGACCTGGGCGCCGACGGATTCCTGGTTGGGA
Source organism: Nitrososphaerales archaeon (assembly GCA_014874415.1). Classification (GTDB taxonomy): domain Archaea; phylum Thermoproteota; class Nitrososphaeria; order Nitrososphaerales; family Gagatemarchaeaceae; genus UBA183. The sequence goes on along the minus strand of JACWAI010000083.1, from coordinate 24,468 downwards.
CCGCCCTGATGAGGGCCGAAGACCCAGAGGCGCTGCTGAAGAGACTGACCCGGGTGGGACCACGGTAAGGGTAAAGATCTGCGGGCTGACGCGGGAGGAGGATGTGGCGAACGCGGTGGAGGCTGGGGCCGACGCCCTGGGCTTCATCTGCGGGTTCCCCGAGTCGCCCAGGAACGTCCCAGCATCCCGGGCCCGCGAGCTGATGCGCATGGTCCCTCCCTTCGTGGATTCGGTCCTGGTGACAAGGTCGGAGTTCGTCGAGAGGAACCCAGGGATTGTGAGGCGGCTGAGGCCGTCCGCCCTGCAGCTTTATGGGCCTAGGGCCAGAGCCCGCAGACTCGAGCGGCTCGGGCCGAAGCTGATCCTCCCCCATTTTGTCGGAGACGGCGATGGAATCCCTGACGCGAGGGGCTTCGACGCTGTGCTTTCGGACACCTACCGGAAGGGCGCCTTCGGGGGGAGCGGGGTCGTCTCAGAATGGTCGCTGTGCAGGCGCCTGAGGGACGCGATCGCCCCGACCCCGCTGATACTTTCGGGGGGGCTCAACCAGGAAAACGTCGGAGGCGCCATCCGGTCGGTCCGTCCATACGCGGTCGACGTCTCGACAGGGGTCGAAGCGTCGCCAGGGATCAAGGACCGCGCAAAGGTGAAGGCGTTCGTCCTTGCCGCAAAGAGGGGAGGCTACTAGTCATGGCGCCGCCAGGGAGATTCGGAAAGTACGGAGGGCAGTACGTTCCGGAGACCCTCATCCCCGCGGTGCGGGAGCTGGACGAAGCGTACTCGCGCCTGAAAAGGGACAGAGGATTCAGGTCAGAGCTTTCAGCGATGCTCAGGGAATACGCCGGGAGGCCGACCCCCCTTTACTACGCGGCGAACCTGACCCGGCGCACGGGCGGTGCGAGGATCTACCTCAAGAGGGAAGACCTTCTCCACGGGGGCGCGCACAAGATCAACAACACCATCGGGCAGGGCCTACTGGCTAAGAAGATGGGGAAGACCAGGATCATCGCAGAGACCGGTGCGGGGCAGCACGGGGTGGCCACCGCCATGGCCTGCGCTGCGCTTGGCCTGCGGTCGGAGGTCTACATGGGGACCGAGGACATGGAGAGGCAGAGGCTCAACGTCCTCAGGATGCAGCTGCTCGGTGCGAAGGTGCACCCGGTCGACAGCGGTGCGAAGACTCTCAAGGACGCGATCAACGAAGCCCTGAGAGACTGGGTTACCAACCTCGGTGACACCTACTATCTCATAGGATCAGTGGTCGGGCCGCACCCCTACCCGACAATGGTGAGGGATTTCCAGAGCGTGATCGGCAGAGAGATCTCCCGGCAGACGGCCGCTGAGCGAGGGAGGCCTCCCGACGCGCTGGTGGCCTGCGTCGGGGGAGGGAGCAACTCCATGGGGACGTTCTACCCCTTCGTCCGGAGGAAGGAGGTGAAGCTCTATGGGGTCGAAGCTGGGGGGGACCCTGACAGGGGGAACGCGGCGACGCTCTCGTTTGGGAGAGAGGGGGTAGTCCACGGGATGCTGAGCTACGTGCTGCAGGATGGTGACGGGCAGATAAGCGGGACCCACAGCGTAGCCGCCGGGCTCGACTACCCGGGCGTCGGCCCGGAACACGCCTTCCTCAAGGACAGCGGGCGGGCCAGCTACGTCACCATCGGCGACGACGAGGCCATCGGCGCATTCCACACACTGTCCAAGGAGGAAGGCATCATCCCGGCGCTCGAGTCAGCCCACGCGGTAGCCTACGCGCTGAAGTTGGCGCGAAGGATGAAGAAAGACGACGTCATCGTCGTGACCCTTTCAGGGAGAGGAGACAAGGACGTGCAGATAATCGGCCACATGGACGGGTTCGCAATCTGAGCAAGATACGAGAGATGTTCGCCTCACTCCGGGGGGAGGGCGGCCTGGTGGCCTACGTCATGGGGGGAGACCCGGACCCCGTCGCATCCCTCGAATCGATAGAAGCTGTCCTGAGGGGGGGCGCAGACATACTGGAAATAGGGATCCCGTTCTCCGACCCCATAGCTGACGGAAAATCCATCCAGGCGGCAGCGGTGCGCGCCCTGTCTTCCTCGACTAGGCCCAGGGACGTCCTCGAAATCACGAGGGAGGTCAAGAAGAGGCACGGAGTCCCGGTAGTTCTGATGACATACTTCAACCCGGTTTTCGCAGCAGGGGTAGGGAGCTTCCTCGACGCGGCGGGCAGAGCCGGGGTCGACGGGATAGTAGTCCCTGACCTTCCCCTCGAAGAGGCCGACGTGTTCGGGAAGGCCGTGAGGAAGAGGGGCATGGACTCGATACTGCTCGCAGCCCCAACGACCGGGGAGGCGCGCATGAAGAAGGTGGTCGCGAACACCTCCGGGTTCCTTTACTTGGTGTCGGTCCTCGGCGTGACAGGAGCGAGGAAGGACCTGAGATCCGAGACGGTCGGACTGGTGAAGTTTGCAAGGCGGTTTACGGCGGGGAAGATCCCGCTGGCGGTCGGCTTCGGCATCTCAAAGCCGGAACACGTCAGGGCGGTGATAGCGGCCGGGGCGGACGCAGCGATAGTGGGGAGCGCCATAGTGGACATGGTAGCACAATCGGCCGCCGGCGACGGCGGAGCCCTGGGCCGCATCGAAGCCTACGTCCGATCCCTCAAGCGCGCTACTTTGAAGGGTCGACCGGAAGCCGAATAGACCCTTTTCAGGGCGTCATCAAGTTCGGCCCTGCTGAATCCTCCCGACAGGAGGGCGAACCGCCTTTCGAACTCGCGGACGTCCTTGGCGGCTATGATCTTCTTCAGCCCATCAAGCTCTTCGACAAGGGAAGAGATTACTTCGGGAACGAATGGGTTCTCGAGCTGTATGTTGGAAATCAGCGATGGATCCTGCGAGAGGACGGCCTCTGCCTGGTCAAGCTGCGCAGACCCCAGCGGTGTGGACATAATGTCGAACTCGTCCACCCCGACCGCCTTCGATACAAGGGATGCGAAGGCGAGGTTCAGGATGTGGACGAGGGAGAGGGCGTAAGCCATCAGCCTATCGTGATCCCGCTCATTCAGCGGAATGAGCTCGGCCCCGGGGAAGATGGAACGGGCGACGGAGATGTCAGGGGCGCCCCCGACCACGCAAATCTTGGGGCGTGGGGATCTAGAGAGAGGCCCGAACAGAGGGTGGACGGAGAGCAGAGAAACGTTCCTGGCTCTGAGAGCTCTTGCCGCCTCTCCGCGGACCTTCGCCTTTACAGAGGCGATTTCGACGACGACCGCCCCACGTTTCAGGCGCGGGGCTACGTCCCGGGCGACCTTCGACGTTACCCTGATCGGCACGGCAAGGAGGACAGCGTCGGCGCCCTCCACCGCTTCGCGGTTGGAGCCAGCCAACCTCAGGCCGCGGGGGACCGGCTTGGTCCTTCGGACGTCCGAGCCTACCACGTCGTGCCCCTCGGCGATAAACCGCCGTGCGAAGTACGAACCCATAGCGCCCGAGCATCCGAGTATTGCGATCTTCAAGAGAGGAGTTCGCCCATCCGGCTGATGCCCTCGAGGATCACGCCCTTCGGCTGGCCGAGTGAGATTCTGAAGAAGTCGTCGTAGTCCCCGAACGCAGTCCCTGGGGTGACGCTGACCCCCCTGTCGAGAAGCCTTCCCGTGAAGTCTCCGCCCGTCTCCCCGGATTTGATTCTGGGGAACAGGTACATGGCGCCGTCGGGCCTGCAATACTCGAGCGAACCTATCCCGTCGAGCGCTTCACACGCGGCCTGGACTCGGGCGCGCATCTGGCGCGTATTGCGCCTGATCTCGGCTCTGGCGTCCAGCGCCCTGATGGCCCCCCACTGGATGAATTCGGGGACCGAGGTGAGCATCAGGGAGGTCGTCTTGGAGATAGTCGCGATGGTCTCAGGGGTGGAGACCACATATCCGATCCTGAACCCGGTCATGGCCCAAGTCTTCGAAAAGGATGACGTCAGGATGAACTTCTTCGGAGTCGTCTTCAGCACGCTGGGGCACGGCCTGGAGGAGTATTCGTTGTAGACCTCGTCGCTTATGACGGTCAGCCCCAAGTCGTCGGCGAGCCTTACTATCGCCTCGAAAAGGCGCGCGGTGACGACCTTCCCGGTGGGGTTGTTGGGGTAGCTAATTACGATCGCCTTCGTGTTCGGGTGCACCGCCTCCTCTATCTCCCTGACCGAAGGCGTCCAACCGTCTTCGAAGCGGGTGCGGACGACGACCACCCTGGCGCCCAGGTGATTGAGGGTCTCTCTGTAGGCGGGCCAGTTCGGCTCTATGACCACCGTGCTCTCGCCCTCCCCGACTACGGCGGAGAGGGCGGCGTAGACGGCGAACCTTCCGCTGGGGGTGACAGCGACCTGCTCGTCGTCGGCCTCGAACCCGTACTTCCTGCCCAGGTAGCGCCTGAGCGCCGACCTCAGCTCGGGGATTCCGCGGGCCTCCGTGTAGTGCGTCCTGAAGGCGAAGAGCGCGTCTGAACAGGCTTTCACCACTGCTCTGGGCGGGCGGAAGTCTGGTTCACCGACGTCGAGCCTGACCATCTTCACCCCCTGCCGTTCCAGTGCGACAGCCTTCGAGAAGATGGACGTCGGCGTGACTCCCTCCTTCATTCCCTGGGCGCGCTTCGATTCCGCGAGCAGTGCGCTCAGGATCTTGAGCCCCGACCTTCTCCCGATCCCGACCCTATCGCACTCGGCCACGACTTCGCTGACGAGGGCGTCTTCTACGTCCCCGTCCTCCGCGGGGAGGGATTTCAGATCCTTTATCCTGCCGACTTCGCGGGCGATGGCCGTCCTCCTCCCGGCGAGCCTGATTATCTCGCTGGTGGCCTGCGCTATCTGTGCCCGCAGTTCCTCGAGCATTGGTTCGTCCTCCAAAATGCGAGCCATCACTTCCCGATGACAGGGGGGATCATCCCCGCCCTGAGGGCGTGGTCGGCGAGGACAAGCGCGGTCGCGCTCTCGACTACAGGTACCGCCCTCGGCACCACCGTCGGGTCGTGCCTCCCCGGGACCACGAGATCAACCTCCTTCCCCGATCTCAGATCGACAGTCGCCTGCTTCGAGGCAATCGAAGACGCGGGCTTGAAGGCGACCCTGTATGCGATAGGCATGCCGTTGGAGATGCCGCCGAGGATCCCCCCCGCGTTGTTGGTCCTGGTGGAGACCCTGGCCCCGTCGAAGAAGTATTCGTCATTGTTCTCCAACCCCGTCAGCCTTGTCGATGCGAATCCGGACCCGAACTCCACCCCCTTGACGGCAGGAATGGAGAGGGCGAACATGGCGAGGTCGGAGTCCAGGGAGCCGAACACGGGTTCCCCCAGCCCCAGGGGGACGTTGGTGGCCACGCACTCGACGACACCGCCCAAGCTGTTCCCCTTGCCGCGCATCTCGATGATTTTCTTCTTCATCTCTTCCGCAGCCTCCGGGGTGGGCGCCCTCGTCTCGTTAGAGTACCTGTTCTTGGCGGCCTCGTCCAGGGTGAACCTGCCGGCCCTTATTCCGCCGATTTCAAGGGAGTAGGCGATGATCTCCACCCCGAGGGTCTGGTGGAGCAGCTTCTTGGCGACGGCACCTCCCATGACGAATGAGGCGGTTATCCGCCCGGAGAACCTCCCCCCTCCGCGGTAGTCGTTGAATCCGCCGTACTTGACCTTGGCCACTAGGTCCGCGTGCCCCGGCCTGGGAGTGTCGTTTATCGCCTCGTAGGACCTGGAGTCCTTGTCTGCGTTTCTGATCATCATCATGATGGGAGCGCCTGTGGTCCGCCCGTTGAAGACCCCCGACATGATCTCAACTTTGTCCTCCTCCCGCCTCTGCGTCGTGACTATGGACTGGCCGGGCTTCCTCAGGTCGAGCTCCGATTGGATGTCTCCTTCCGTCAGGGCAAGGCCCGCAGGACAGCCGTCTAGGACCGCTCCGACGCACTTGCCGTGGCTCTCGCCGAAGGTGAGGAGGAGGAGCCTCTCCCCCACCATGTTCCCGCTCAGGCCCTCTCCACCTCGGCCCCCAGCAGTTTCATGTCTTCCAAGAACAACGGGTAGGAGACGTCCAGGCTCTCCGCTCCTGCGACCGGGAACCCACCCGGGACCAGCAGCGAGGCCAGGGCGAAAGCCATGAACATCCTGTGATCATCACGGGCGTCGAGGGGAGCCGGGGTGGGCGTCGCAGGCCCTGTGATCGTCATGCCGTCGGCGCGCTCGTCCACTTTCGCTCCAATCTTGGAAAGGCCTTCCGCCGTGAATCGAACCCTGTCCGTCTCCTTGTACCGCGCGTGCGCGACCCCTGTTATCTCCATAGGGCTGTCGCATTTCAGAGCTAGTGCCCCCAAGACGGGGAGCAGGTCGGGGGTGTCAGACAGGTCGAAGCTCCCGCCGCCGAGCCTGCCTCCATCTGAGCGGACCACCACCGAGTCGGGGCGCTGGATGACGTTGACCCCGAGCTTCGTCAGGATGTCTACGATGGCGTAATCCCCCTGGGGGAGCGAGGCCGTCAGGCCGTTCAACTCGACCTCCCCCCCGACCAGGACCACCGCGGCCATCACGAAGGATGCCGAGCTGAAATCCCCGGGCACCGAAAAGTCGCAGGCCCTGTACCGCTGTCCTTCCCCTATCGAGAAGCGGGAGTAGCCATCCCTTTCCACTTCTATTCCGTGCAGCTCTGACAGCTTCAGGGTCGCGTCGATGTACGGCCGGGAGACGGCGTCGACGATTCGGAGACGGACACCCTTTCGGGCCAGGGGCGCTGAGATTAGAATCGACGACACGAACTGCGAAGAGACGTCCCCCCGCATTTCAGCGTCGCCCCCTTCCATTCCTCCCTCGCCGACGATTATCGGGGCGCATCCGCTCCCCCTCGTTGACCACGCCTTCGCCCCGAGCCCGGAGAGGGCATCGAGGAGACCCCCCATGGGCCTGCGGCGGATGCTCCCGTCCCCGGTGAGGACCGTGAACCCCCGCTCTGGGAGGGAGAAGACCGAGGCCATGAACCTGAGGGTCGTTCCAGAGTTCTCGACATTGACGACGTCCTCCGCCGCGCGGGGCTCCGAGCCTGTCACTGTAAGATGGTCCCCTGACTCCTCGAGCTCCGCGCCCATGGCCCTGCAGGCGTTGAATGTCGCTACTGTATCCCGAGAGACGAGCGGAGAGTAGACCCTGCTCCTTCCGGGAGACAGGCTCGCCATTATCACAGCTCTGTGGGTGTAGCTCTTGCTGGGGGGCACTCCGACCTTCCCACAGAGCTTCCCCTTCGCGAGGAGTTTCACGCTATGGGGCAACGGCAGCGCCTCCGTCGCTAGTCGTGGTCCTGATCACCTCCGCCCCGCCTCCCCCCCACATCTTGGCCAGCCTCTCCCTGTCTTCCGGGCCGTCGAAGACCGCTGCGACTGCAGGTCCGGTCCCTGAGAGACCGGCCCCCAGCGCGCCCGCTTCGAGGGCCTGCAGCGCAGCCGAAGGCTCGTAGCCGTAGATGGTGGAATAGAGCAGCCCATTGAGGGTCATGGCCTTCCATGCCTTACCCTCGACCCCGATGTTGAAAATGGAGTCAGCCACCCTGGAGAACGTCCTGACGTAGCCCGTGGTGATGCTCGCTCGCTTGCTCCTTTCCCGAGGCACCATGATCAGGACGGGGAAGGGGCGCCGCAGCCTGACCCTGGAGATCAACCTCCTCGAAGAATTATCCACAAAGTTGGCCCCTCCCAGCAGGCAAGAAGCCGCGTCGTCCATGGCCCCGGTTACGCTGACCCCGCTCGAGAGGGAAGAAGAGACGCTGCACTCCAGGACGTCTCGCGCCCTCGGGGACGTCTTCCCGAACGCGGAGAAGACGGCGAGTGTGATGGCGACCGCCGACGACGACGACGTCTTGAGCCCCACCCCCGTGGGAGCAGACGCGGTGGTCTCGACCGAACCCGAGTACCTGCGGGGGTCCCTGCCCAGCATCAGAATCGCCTGCCGCACAGTGTGCTGCGCGAGGCGAGACTCGGTGCGTCTTCCGTCCTGGAACGTGACCCATCTCCCTCTCTTTTCATCGATGGTTACTTTCGCAGAAGTGGGAAGGTCCACCGATGCCGTCGCCCCCCTCCCGCTAGAGATCGCGTTGACTATGCTCACCGCCCCCATCGCCTTCGCTTCTCCGAAGATCAAGCAGGAACCTCCAGTGAGGCCAGGAGCGCTTCTTTCATGGCACGAAGTGGCGGGGAGACTCCGGTCCAGACCCGGACGGCCTCTGCTCCCTGGTGGAGCAGCATCTCGTGGCCGTAGATGACCTGGCAGCGGCGCTCCTTCGCAAGCCTGATGAGTTCGGTCTCGACCGGGCTGTAGACCGCGTCGAAGACCAACGGCGCTCCGTCGAAGACGCCCGCCAGCCTAGTCGGAAAGGGGATCGAGTTGGAGCCGCAGGGGGACGCGTTGAAGAAGAGTTCGATCCTCACTGAAAGCCGCTCCTCGATGGAGACGACTCCGATGTCCATGTCTGGGAAGGCGGCACTCATTTCTGACAGGAATCCCTGGGCGCCGGCAGGATGCCTGGATATGGCCGTGAGCCGCTCACACCCCAGCTCGTCCATCGCGGCGACGAAGGCTCTGGAAGCGCCCCCGGTCCCCAGGACCGCGGCACCCCCTATCCGGCCGAATCCCCTGGACTTCAGGGGACCCACGATCCCGATGACGTCCGTGTTGTAGCCCCTGTACGCCGTCCCCTCCTTCTTGACCGTGTTCACCGCACGCGTTCTGGAGGAAGGTTCGTCCAGCGACTCGAGGAGCCTGGGAATCGACGTCTTGTGGGGCAGGGTGACGTTGAGGCCGGCGACCCCAGACTCCTTCAGCCCGGCGAAGACCGAGGCGAGGTCGGAGGGCCCGACGCTCAGCGCCTCGTAGACCGCGTCCAGCCCCAGCGCCCGGAAGGCAGAGTCCATCATCCGCGGCGTGGGCGAGTTCCCCACCCTAGCGCCCAGGAGGACGTATCTCTCAGGCAGATTCCAGTCGCCTCCTGATCGCCAGCATAGTTCCGAGTGGGAGCTGCCCCTCCGCCGTCGCTTCGCCGTCGAGGGACGCATAGGCGAGAGGTGTTCCCAGCTCCATGGCCATGACCCTGGAGAAGAGCCCGGCAGAGCCGGTGCAGAACGCGATGGGAGTGGCCCCCGTCCCGCCGTACAGCGAAAGCACGGCCAGGTTGTCTTTTCCGCTGTTGGCTGCCGGGACTACCTTCGCAAGGCCGCCGTAGGAGAAGGCGCCGGTCATCAGGGAGAACAGACGGGCCCTGCTGGGCGTCCCGGCGGGGCCGTGCCAGGACACGATTGTCTTCGCACCGAGCCCCGCTCCAGCCAGCTCCGGGTAGGCTTCGAGAGTTCGAAGTTCGACGTCGAAGTACGCAGGCCTGATTTCTGAAATCCTGCGGATCAGTGTTCGCCTTTGAGGCTCGTCGCCCTGGAAGCCCCCTCCCTCGTCGGCCCGGCGTACCGTGAAGATCCCCTGGCCCTTGAAGGCCGAGAGTTCGTTCGCGATCTCAGGCGCCGACGGAGCACGCAGTAGGTCCAGCCTGAACTCCACAAGGTCAGCTCCGAGAGTGAAGGCTCTGCGGGCCTTGGCAGCGAGTTCACCGCAGGTCGGGGCCGATAGCGAGGTGCAGATCCTTGTCCTCTTCCGCGGCTTCGGGGCACCCACTAGGGTAACACTACTTCTCTTGTATTTGTTCATCTACCTCACCGCCGAAATGTCTGGCCTTGGCTTCTTCGGTGTGCACGAGGACCTCGTCCCCCGGCCCGAGTTCCGTAACCGAAACGGGGGTCCCCTCCTTCCGCACCAGGCGTATCGTCTCTGCCTTCTGCAGGATCACAGCGCCCGATGCCTCGCCGGCTGTCGCCTCCACCAGGACCATCGGACGCCGCTCTATCTTGACCCGTCCAATGGAGGCGTCGCGGGCGCTCCCCCTCCAGTCCACCAGTATGACCCTGTCGGGAGGTTCGAGCTCTGACAGGTACCTTGTCTTCCCTTCGTGCGAAAGGACGTAGCTGAGGAGGGCCCCCGCGTTCACCCTGAAGGGCCGTGGAGGGATGTATTCCGAGGGTATGGTCTCGCCATGGACGAGGAAGAAGAAGCTCGCCCTGCTCCCGACCAGCATCCCTTCGCCCAGGCGGAGCTGGGATGTCGTGTCGATGCAGGCCCTGTCCCCCAGGCCCGCGTCCACCACCCTGGTCACCTTTGCCGGGATGAGGGATAACGCCTTGGGAGCCGGAGCGGAAACCGCCTTGAGGCCGGCGAGGGATGATGGCGGGATCACGACGCCGTCCACGCCCTTCTCAAGCACCGTGAGAGCAGTCGCAATCTCCTCCTTCGAGCGCGCGTAGGCGTATAGCCTCCGTCCCCTGCGCCTGAATTCAGCGACGAGATTCTCGAGCGGAATGATCGTCCAGTCGGAGCATTCGACCACGACGAAAGACTGGTCCCGCGAGCCAGCTTCGACCGCCCTTTCCAGGTCGACTTGGCCTGATATCTTGACCCAGCTCGCGAATCCTTCCCCCGGCCGGTCCGAGACCTGGACGAATGAGAAGCCGTCCGCGGGGACGGGGAGCGGTGTCTCTCTGGTGAGGAGGCGCCTTATCCCCTTGCGCTTCGCCCCCTGCAGCATCTCGGCTGACAGGTCGGGGGGTGTCACGACCAGGACGATTTCCTTGTCAGCCCGCAGCAGATCCCAGCACCTCCATCCCTTCGTCCACCTTGCCGCCGTCTATCACGACTTTCCTTAGCGCCCTAACCATGGCGGTAGGGTTCTCATGCTGGAACACGTTCCTCCCGAACGTGACCCCCATCGCTCCGGCCTGCATCACCGAGTCCGCGAGTTCGAGAAGGCCCCTGTCCGAATTCACCCGGGCTCCTCCCGCGAGGACAACGGGAACGGGGCACTTCTCGACCACCTCCCTGAAGGTCTCTGCGCTCCCAGTATAGACGGTCTTCACGATGTCGGCGCCTGCCTCTGCGCCTATGCGTGCCACATGAGCGATGGTGTCGGTGCCTGGGGGGCCCCTAATCCCTTCACCTCGCGGGTACATCATGGCTATGAGCGGGAGCTGGTAGGAGTCGCACTCGTCGGCTACAGTGCCCAGCTGCATAAGCATCTCTGGCTCCTCCTGGCTCCCTATGTTCAGGTGGACGGAGACGGCGTCCGCTCCCAGCCTGACCCCCTCCATGACCGAGGAGATCAGGACCTTCCTGTTGGGGGAGGGTCCGATGGACGTGCTCGCTGAGAGGTGGAGAATCATTCCGATTCCTGGCGGTTCCGCGAGCGCCTTGAGGATGCCCTTGTGGGCCAGGAACGCGGTGGCACCCCCTTTCGCCACCGACCTGACCATCAGCTCGGGGGTTTCGAGCCCTCTGACAGGCCCATCGGTCATGGAGTGGTCCATGGGTATGCAGAGCATCTTTCCGCGCGCGGTGATGCGAGATAGCCTGACTGACTTCCCGGATGCCAACCCTATCTCCCCAGGTGCCCCTGCTTCTCCATCAGCTCCGCGGTCAGTATGGCGGTCCCGGCCGCGCCCCTTATCGTGTTGTGCGAAACCAGCGTCAACTGGACCGAGTTGTTCCCAAGACCCCTCCTCACCCTCCCGACCACCACGCTCATCCCCGCGACCGACCCGGAGAGCCTGTCCAGGCGAGGTTGGGGCCTGTCGGGTTCGTCCCTGACGATTATCGGCCGCTCAGGGGCGGAAGGGAGGCGCAGCTTCTGGGGTAGCCCCCTGAAGGCGCTCAGCGAGTCCTTCACCCCGTCAGGCTCGACTTCTCGGGCGAATTCGCCGTAGAACGTCTCCAGGTGGCCGTCGATAACAGGCACGCGGTTGCAGGAAATGGCGACCTCGACATTCGAGCCGGCTACCCCGCCGTCTGCGAGGGTCCCCAGGATCTTCTTGGACTCGACCGCCACCTTCTCCTCCTCGTTCTTGATGTAGGGTATCACGTTCTCGGTGATCAGGAGTGAAGGGACCCCCGGGAACCCGGCCCCGGACACCGCCTGCATCGTGGTGACTACGGCTCGGTCGAGCTGAAAGTCGTCCAAGAGAGGCTTCATCACCATGGCAAGCCCGGTCGCGGTGCAGTTCGGGGTGGCGACCAGGGAACCCCTCCACCCCCTTCTTTTCTTCTGGGTTTCGAGAAGGGCAAGGTGTCCTGGGTTGACCTCGGGAATCACGAGGGGGACGTCCCGGTCCATCCTGTGGGCGCTCGCCTCGCTTATGACGCAGAGCCCCGATTTCGCGAACTTCGGCTCTAGGGCGGCTGCCGCCTCTGCAGGGAGAGCGGAGAAGACCACGTCGCATCCTTCTGCGTTCCTGGGGTCAGAGGTGAGGACCTTCTTCGAGGCGGCCTCGTCAGGCACTCCGCCGGCCTGCAACCACCGCGCAGCCTTTCCGTACCTCTCCCCGGCAGACCTGCCGCCCATCAGCACCTCGAGCCTGATTGACGGGTGCGCGCTTAGCATCGAGACGTAGCGCTGGCCCACAGCCCCGGTCGAGCCGAGCAGGGCCGCCTGGAGTCCCTTCATCTTTCGTCCACCATCATCGCCTCCCTAATCAGCCTCGAAGCCTTCTGGGAGTGTTCAGCGGTGACGAAGACCCTGATTGAAGAGTGAATCGTGACCACGCCGTAGAGGTTGATCCCTGACCTCGCCAGGGGTTGGGTGACCCTCTGGATTATCCCTGGGTGGGTCTCCAGGGCCTTGCCTTTGATCGAAATCATCGCCAGCCCCTCGAACGAGGATACGGCCTTCCCCAGGTCCTGGCGTACCAAAGCCTGGTGCACGCCGTCGAGGACGTCGCTCCCGCCTGAGACGTAGAAGATGGCGGAGGCTGACTCCACAGAGAGCGCCAGTATGTCGGCATTCGCCTGCCTTATCGCGCGCGCTATCTTCTGTATCGAATCGACCTGGTCGGAGCCGAGCCCCACCACGGTAACCATCGACACGCCGACCTGGGTCACGTCCGCTCTGGTGTCCGGGAGGTCCCCCTCGATGACCGTGCCTGCTTCGAGCTTCTCTATGCTCGTCACCCGTATCTTCAGCCCCGGAGGCTGGTACCTCAGGGCCTTGAGGTGGAGGAACTTCGCTCCCCCGGCGGCAAGCATTCCAGCCTCCTCGCCGTTGAGGCTCTCTATGAAGTGGGGGTTCCTGACCTTGTCCGGGTCGCTCGTGTAGATCCCCTCGACGTCCTTGATGAGGACGACTTCCTTGGCTCCGAGGCAGCTGCCGAGCACCACCGCCGTGGTGTCGCTCCCGCCCCTTCCGAGCGTCGTCGCCTTTCCACTCGACGTCCGTCCCAGGAACCCGCAGACGACGGGGATCTTCCCGCTGCCGATGGCGGGGAGCAGGGACTTCCTTGCTTTCTCTCTGGTGACGTCCATCAGGGGGTTCGCGTCCTGATGCCTGTCGTCTGTTATGATCGGCCAGTCGGGGGTGTCGGGGTCCACGATTAGGGGGCTCAGGCTATGCCCTGCAAGGGCTGCCGCGACAAGCCGGGCGCTCGTCTTCTCCCCCGAGGAGAGGAGCTCGTCCAGAAGCGACGGTTCCATGTCGGGGTTGACCCCCTTTGACAACGAGAGGAGGTTGTCCGTCACCCCCTTCATGGCTGAGACGACTACGACCACGCCGACCCCTCTCCGCTGTGTGTCCCTGATCATGCGGGCCGCCTTCCCTATCGCCTCTCCGTCCTCCAGCACCGACCCGCCGAACTTGACGACGATTATTTCCTGAAATCTACTCTTGGTCATGAATGAATCCCTCCAGAATCGCGAGAAGCTGGAAGAAGTTCTACCAGCTGTAGCCGTAATAGCCGCGCACGGTCACATAGGCAGAAGTTTCGGTCCGTGACGCGGTTCCGTTCAAATTTCTCGCAGGCCCAAACGTCTCCAGAGTCTATTTATGGGTTCGTGCTCAGAGTTGTACACTGTTCAATCCTGTTTGGTTTGCTTCGGCGTTCCCTTCCAGCTGGAATCATGTGCTCCTGTTCTGAGCATAAGAGGGGGGCGAGTTGAGGCCAGGGGACCATTCCGTCAGCTTTGTCCACTGTCGGGGGTAGGCACGTTCGCAAGAGACGACCGCGCGCAACTACTCGAGTTCTTCTATCGTCCTTAGCAAGGCGGAGAAGAGCTTCGCGCTGCAATACCAGCCCTCATCCACCATTCTCTCGAGAGCGCCTCTTGCATCGCCTTTGGATATGATGCGTCGCTTGACCAGTTCGATTATCACCCCCGGCGTTCCCGATAGACGAACCCCTAGGGCGCGGGCAACCTGCCTCGCCCTCCTGTCGTCGACTATGGCCGCGGCATGTTCCCTCAGGGCCAAGGAGAGGACGGACATCTCCCCGGGGTGGATCCCAGATTCGTGCGTCAAACCCTTCGGCAGCTTCAGCCGCTTTCTTCGGCTCTCCACCTCAATCAGACCATTGTCGAACAACTCCTTGAGAGCCGTGGCTTCGATTGCGCTCCTCTCCATTCCCTTCGCGTACACTTCTTGGTAGACCTCGGTGGTAGTCATGAGCCTGAAGGAAGGGCTGAGCTCACGAAGCTTCCCTGAGAGACCAACCCTGCAGAGGTAGATGATCGGAGTCGCGTCGAAGACTAGTGCCTCTTGCTCAGGGTCTCCTTGACGTCGAACTCCGCCCACTCTATCCCCTCTTCTTTCTTAAGCAGCGTCAGAAAATCCCAGAGAGGCATACCGGCGACTGAGGACGCCTCCCAGACAGAGACCTTCCCCGCACGGAGCTGCTGCAGCGCCCTCTTCAGCCTCCATCCTCTGTATCCCTCGCCAACCAGCTTCCTCAGGGCGGTGGACTTGTCGACCGATTCCTCCTCGACAACCTCGTCGACGGCCTTGGTCAACTCGGCGTCCAGTCTTACCCCAGTGATCTTCTTGGCCAACATCCATCACATTTGTTAAACGTTGTTAAACGCGGGGGCTATAAGGTTTGCTTTCGTTTGAAAGTCCTGGAAAGAAGCGAGCGTTTGACATGCATGAACTATTCGCGCTTCCGAAGTATCCAAAGTCATGTAACGAAAGGCTCTGGAATGTTTGGAATGCTTAGCGGCAGATGATTGCGATAATCACATACCGGCACCCAAATTCAATTTGGGCAGAGTGAAGGCAGTTCTAATCATGAAAGAGATAGTCCATCGGTCGCGCAAAGGCCTAGGAAGCCTTCCGTCAACTTTGTCCACTGACTGGGGTAGGCATGTTCGAATGCGAGTCCCACTTTTTCAGCTGGACGTAATCCAGATGGTCTCGGGAAGACCCCTGAAGTGTTCGTCTCCGGTGAGGACCTTCCCATCGTTCTTCCTCGCGACGGAGAGAACCAGCCCGTCGAAAAGACTCGGCTTCTCGAGTCCGGCGTCCTTCGCCCGCTTCTCCAGCTGAAGGTATGCCTTGCCAGCCTCAACGGCAACGTCATCGTCAATGTATGCAGGCTCTGAGGCTTCCAGAATGGTCGAGAGCCTCTGGCGGGTCGTCTCCTCCCTGATACCCTCTCGGATGTACTTTCGAGCCACTTCGGCGAGGACGGTGTCAGGGGTGATCACTGTCTCCGCCTCTTCCATCTTGCTCTTCACGAACTCCCCCTTCCGGGTCCCGGCGAAGAGCTCTATCCACGCGTAGGCGTCAGCTACGATCTTCACCGCGGTCTCCCTCGCTGAAGGAACGCAACTTGCCTCTGTCAGCGCCGAAGGATTCCTCTATCAATTCCTTCCTATGCCGAGCGACGAGAGTCTGGATTGTCTCGTCTAGGGTCGCCTTGTGCAGCCTGTGTTGTAAGACCGAGAGTTTCTTCGCCGTGTCCTTAGAGACCTTCACCGTCGTCGACTCCATGTTTGGTATAGAGTATTCTGGTATATTTAAACGCCTCTGAAGGTAAACGTTGTTTGGGAGACATTTCCCGAAAGTGAAAGCCAGGAGTGGATCCCGACAACTTTGTCCACTGTCGGGGGTCCGCTTGTTCGAATCCCACCCCCCGCACGTCGGGGCCCTAGGCGACCGTTTCTTGGGGTATCTTGATCGGGAGGTCCACGCCGTAGGCATCCTCGATCTTCTTGAGCATGCTAGAGACTCTCCCCTCCTTCGTCATCCTGTCTATTTCGTGCATCAGCCTGAGGGAAGTCAGGACCCTTCTGTTGGTCCTGGAAGCATACGGGATCGACTTCACAGAGGCATAGAGCGCCGCCCTTTCGTCCCTCGTGGGGCTCTTGCCGTATTGGCGATGGAGGACGTCTTCGATCTGCCTGAGCGTGTCCTCCAGGCAGTAGTCCGGGTTGGAGTGGCCGAAGAAACAGTTCCTGCAGTCCGCGGACAGCATCTCCCTCATGGGCCCCCTTTCGTTGACCCTGTAGTGCCTCAGCGGATAGACGTACCCCTCGGCTTTCAGGCGCTCGGCGAGCTTGTACACAGCTCCAACGCTCAGTCCCTGGGGAAGGACTGCCTCATAGATCTCGGCGATGGAGCCGCCCGGACCAGTGCAAAGCACGGACATCACCATCTCCTCGGTCCAAATGGGAAGTTCTGAAATCTTCCTCTGGAGCATCGACTCGATAAGGTTCCTGTCTCCTGCGAAATCCTCCAACCCCTGCGTCGAACCGCCTTCGACCTTGGAATGGAACAGCTTCTGTATCGCCTCAACGCACTCCTTGGCCGTGATTCCCGCAACCTCCGCGACGCTCTGCAGTTGCAGGTCGGTCTGAGCCCAGTCCGCCTTCTCCCCGAGATAGGCCAGGGCCCAGAGGGCGCGGAACTCCTTGCTCCTCCAGCTCCTCCGAACGTACCAGTCGAATTCCCTGAGCGCCTTGACGGCATAACCCCTGCTCACGAGGAAGCTGACGTGCCCCTGGCGCACCTTCTTCAAACCAAGGGATGCGGAGAGCGCGTCAAGGACAGACTCGGCCGACAGGTCTCGGGGCACCACGAACACCCGCCCGGAGAAGGTCTCGACGGCGAAGGGAGGGCGCCCCGTGTAAGCCTCCTCGTTCCAGTCGGTCGGCCTGAACGAGCCGAAGACCTTCATCGGGATTTTCAAGTTGTCTCCCCGCCGGTATTAGGGATGCCGGGCGATTTACTCCTGTTCCCTAATTAGTGCCCTGGTTCGAATATACGATTCCCACGCTATTTCGACTACTAAATGAAATTATACTTTTGTCGAAGCGTGCAAACAAGTGCGAACAACGGCCCAGGTCGCGGTTCAGAGGAAGGAGATCGGACCCGGCACCATAACGCGTGAGCCGATCAACACGGGCAAGTTCTCCAAGCCACTCGCGAGGGTGTACATAATCCCGGAGAGGTGCAAGGAGTGCGATTACTGCTGGACCTTCTGCCCGAACGATGTCCTCGAGATGTCGGACGAGATCAATGCCAGCGGCTACCACCATCCGAAGGTCAAGGCGGGGAAGGAGAACGATTGCGTCAACTGCGGCATGTGCCAGGCCGTCTGCCCTGAGTTCGCCATCTACGCCAAGGAGGTAGCGTAGCCGATGAGCATGTCGAAGGGGGGCATGCCGATTCCGGGAGACTACTTCACGATGGGGAACTTCGCCTGCGTCGAGGGCGCTATACTCGCAGGCTGCAGGCTCTATGCAGGTTATCCGATAACGCCGTCCTCTGAGATCTTCGAGCGCGCAAGCGTGAGGTTCCCCCAGGTCGGAGGGAACGCCATCGAGATGGAGGACGAGCTCGGAAGCATGGCGGCCCTCGTCGGGGGCTCGTTCGCCGGGGCCAAGGTGATGACAGCCACCTCGGGACCCGGCTTTAGCCTCATGATGGAGAACATTGGGCTGGCGTACATGATGGAGGCTCCATGCGTCCTCGTCAACGTGCAGAGGGCAGGCCCGAGCACCGGGGTTCCTACGCTCGTGGGCCAGGGGGACATGATGCAGGCGAAATGGGGGAGCCACGGAGACCTGGAGACGATTGCATACTCGCCCAGCAGCGTCCAGGAGTTCTTCGACCTAACGATTCAGGCGTTCAATTCGGCTGAGAAGTTCCGCACCCCCGTGTTCGTCATGGCCGACCAGGTGGTCGGGATGATGTGGGAGAAGCTGCACATCCCGCCGGCCGAAGAGATAGAGGTGGTCGACAGGCAGGTCATGGAGCCAGCGTCGAAGCTCGACAAGGAGCACCCTCTCTTCGACTACGCCAGAGATTTCCTGCCGATGCCCATCGCTGGGATGGGGAGCAGGGTAAACGTCGACAGCCTCACTCATGATTCGAGGGGCTATCCCAGCACGGACCACGACGTTTCAGAGATCCTGAACAGGCACCTCATGGGGAAGATCAAGAATCACGAGAAGGAGATATGGCGCTGGGAGGAGAGCAACCTCGACGACGCCGAGGTCGCCGTCGTCTCCTATGGCAGCGCGGCGCGGTCAGCCCTGGCGGCGGTCAAGAACGCGAGGGCCAAGGGGATCAAGGCAGGCCTTCTCAGACTCATAACTCCGTGGCCCTTCCCGGACGAGATAGTCGAGAAGCTCAGCAGGAAGGTCTCGGGCCTCGTGGTGGCCGAAGTCAACTACGGGCAGATGATCCACCCCGTAAGGGAGAATTCGCGCTGCCCCGTGGTGGGAGCGAACTGGGCCCCCGGAGCGCTCATCGAGCCCAGAGCGATAGTGGACGCCATGCAGGCGGTGGTAGCAGAGTGATTTCTCCTCAGGTGAAAACGGGTGGGCCGGTTGTCAAGGTCCAGCACCACGTCAACGACGAGGTAATCAGGCCGGAGAGGCTGCCGAACATCTGGTGCCCCGGCTGCGGCATCGGAATAGTGGTCGGAGCCTACGTCCGGGCGATCCAGAAGTCCCCGATAGCACGAGACAGACAGATCTCCATTTCGGGGATAGGGTGCACTGGACGCGTATCAGGCTACCTCAACCTCGACTCCTATCACACCACCCACGGAAGGGCCATCGCCTTCGCGACTGGCATGGCGGTGGCGCGCCCGGAGCTGGAGATCACGGTAATCGCCGGGGACGGAGACCTCGGGGTGATAGGCGGGAACCACCTGATACACGCGGCCCGCAGAAACGTCGACCTCAACGTGATCATGGTGAACAACTTCAACTATGGGATGACCGGCGGACAGCATGGCGGGACAACGCCGCTGGGGGCAAAGACCCACACTTCTCCCTACGGCAACGTCGAAACGCCGTTCAACATCCCCTACCTCGTCGCAGCGGCAGGGGCTTCCTTCGTCGCACGCTGGACAGCCATGCACGTCCGCCAGGTGACGGCGGCCATCAGCAGGATGATGGAGGTGAAAGGGTTCGCCTTCATGGAGGTGCTCTCCCCATGTCCTCCGACGTTCGGGGAATTCAATGGATACCCCGACCCGCTCGACATGATGAATTACTTCAAGGACAAGGCCGTTGTAGACAACAACGCGGACCTCAGCGGGATCGGCGTGACCACCCATCCAGAAGACAGCGTGGTGGTCGGGAACTTCGTAGACAGGAAGCGGCCGTCCTACCAAGAGCTGCTTGGCGATCTGAGGGCGAGGGTCTCGGCCCAGGGGGGAGCCAAGAAATGAAGTTCGAAGCCAGGATCACGGGCCTCGGAGGCCAGGGGGCCATCACGGCGGGTCACGTCTTCGGCACCGCTGCTGCCCTCCATGAGGGGAAGGAGGTCGTAGTGACAGAGGGGTACAGCCCCTACGTGACTGGGGGATGGTCCAGGGCAGATGTCGTGATTTCGGACGAGCCAATCGACTATCCGCTGGTCTCGAAACTCGATGCTCTCGTCACCATGTATCAGGAGGGACTGGACATCAACCTGAAGATGGTGAAACCCAGCGGCATCATCATCGCAGAACAGAGGCTGGTCGACCTTTCTCGGGTGGTCGGAGACAAGCGGGTGTTCGCTATACCTGCGGCCTCGGTAGCGGAGAGCCTAGGCAAGAAGGTCCTCATGAACATCATCATGCTCGGGTCGATGGTCGCCCTCGCGTCTCCGCATACCCTGGAGCCGCTGAAGAAGGCTGTCACTGAAAGATTCCCGAAGGCGGCCGAGCTGAACGTGAAAGCCCTGGAGGCAGGGGTAGCGCTTGCTTCACAGGCCAAGCAGGGAGGCATCGAGAAACTTGTCTGATTCCCAGGACAGGATACTGATCATAGGAGCAGGCATCGCTGGCATACAGGGAGCCCTGGACGCGGCCAACGCCGGCGCGAAAGTCACCCTGGTGGAGAGGAGCCCGACCGTCGGAGGCAAGATGTCCGTCCTGGACAAGAACTTCCCCACCCTCGACTGTTCGATCTGCATAGAATCGCCGAAGATGAGCGAGGTAGCACTGAACCCGAACATAGAACTACTTACGATGGCAGAGGTGCAGAGCATCGAGGGGAAGGCGGGGGACTTCGCCGTCGGAATCAGGCAGGACGCAAGATACGTCACCGACGCTTGCACCAGGTGCGCAGAGTGCGTGAACGCATGCCCTGTCATCGTGAAGAACGAGTTCGACTACGGGATGGCCGCGAGGAAGGCGATCTACACCCCGATAGAGCAGGCGGTCCCTGGGCCGTACGTCATCGATGTGCAGAACTGCCTCAACGAGCCCCCCAACCTCCTCCCCTGCACTAGGTGCACGGACGCCTGCGGTCCGAACGCCATCGACTTCGACATGAAGCCCAAGCTCATCGAAAGGAAGGTCGCCTCGGTCGTAGTGGCCACAGGTTTCGACCTGCTCGACCCGGCCCTGCTTTCCGAGTTCGGGTACGGGAAGCATCCTGACATCCTCACCTCCATGGAGCTCGAACGCCTCCTGCAGGCCTCAGGCCCGAGCATGGGGGAGATCGTCAGGCCCTCGGACGGGAAGCACCCGGAGCGGGTCCTCTTCGTGCTCTGCGCCGGCTCTCGTGACGAGAGGCTGGTGAAGTACTGCTCGAGGATATGCTGCATGTACAGCATCAAGGAGGCGTACCAGCTCAAGGACCACGGCATAAAGGAGGTCGACGTGGCCTACATGGACATCCGAGCCTTCGGCAAGGGGTTCGACGAGTTCTACGACAGGACGAGGGCGTCTGGAGTGCGGTTCATGAGGAGCAGGCCGGCCAAGGTGTCATCTGACGGAGCGAGGATCAGGGTCGCCTTCGAGAACACCGAGGCAGCCGCCGCGAAGGCAGTTGAAGACTACGACATGGTGGTCTTGGCAACCGCGGCCATCCCTTCGAAGGGGACCAAGCCCCTGGCGCAGCTCCTCGGCATCGAGCTGAGCTCGGATGGGTTCTTCGCCTCGGTAGACAGGAACGGGGGATTCAACACGAGCACGAGAGATGGGGTGTACCTGGCCGGTTGCAGCACCGGCCCGAAGGACATCCCCGACAGCGTAATCGAGGCGGGGGCGGCGGTGGCGAAGGCGCTCACCTATGTCAAGACGCGCTCGTGGCCGGTGCCTGCCGAGGTCGTCCAGATAAGCACCGAAGGGGAACCGAGGATAGGCGTCTTCGTCTGCCACTGCGGCTCCAACATCGCGGGGGTCGTCGACATAAAATCGGTCCTCGAATTCGCGAGGACGCTGCCGAACGTCGTCCACGCCCAGGACCAGACATATTCATGCGCCGCGAACACGCTCAACGACATCAGCGGAGTGATCCGGGACAAGAACATCAACCGCGTGGTCGTCGCCGCGTGCTCTCCGAAGACCCACTACCCGACCTTCCAGGGGGCGCTCAACCGCGCCGGGCTCAACCCGTACCTCCTGGACATGGCCAACATCAGGAACATGGACTCGTGGGTCCACAAGGAGGACAGGGTGGGGGCCCTCCAGAAGGCGAAGGACATGGTGAAGATGTCTGTGCTGAGGGCCATCAACATGAAGCCCCTGCAGACGATGAAGTTTCCGGTC
This sequence comes from Nitrososphaerales archaeon, assembly GCA_014874415.1. Classification (GTDB taxonomy): domain Archaea; phylum Thermoproteota; class Nitrososphaeria; order Nitrososphaerales; family Gagatemarchaeaceae; genus UBA183. Next base: position 2,627 of record JACWAI010000083.1, on the reverse strand, counting down.
ACCCAGACAGCCCTCATCGTGGGGGGCGGGGTCGCCGGGATAGTGGCCGCCACGAACCTAGCCAACCAGGGGTTCGAGACTCACCTGGTGGAGAAGGAGCCGAAGCTCGGTGGGCTGCTGAACTCGATGACCGAGATAGCGCCCCTGGGTGTGGAGTCGAGCGCCCTGCTTGGTTCGCTTCTCAAAGATCTCGCCGATAGCAAGGTGAAGGTTCACACCTCGACCCTGGTCGAAACGATATCCGGGTTCGTCGGGAGCTATGACGTGCACCTGTCTGACGGAAGCAACTTCATGGCAGGCGCAGTCGTGGTGGCGACCGGGGCGGAGCCCTATGTGCCCACCGAATTCGATTATGGGAAGAACACCAACGTAGTGACGAGCCTGGAACTCGACGGCATGATGGACAAGGTGACTGGGAAGAACGTGTCCATCATTTCTTGTGTCGGGTCGAGGAGTGACACGAGCGGCTGCTCGAGGTTCTGCTGCCAGACGATGATCAACCAGGCGGTCAGGCTGAAGGAGAAAGGGAACGAGGTGAACGTCCTCTACAAGGACATCAGGACTTTCACGCGATTCGGGGAGGAGGAATACGAGAAGGCAGGGGAGCTGGGGGTCAGGTTCTACCAGTACCCCCAGGACTCGGTCCCCCAGGAATCCATCAAGCTGACGGACGGCAAGCTTGTCGCGAAGGACGAGCTCAGCGGAAGGGAGGTCGCGCTTCCGACCGACTTGACCGTTCTCAACATCGGACTGACAAGGAGGAAGGCGCAGCAATGACCGAAGAAAGAGGGAACGTCCTCCAGCAACTGAAGGTGTCCATCGACCAGGAAGGGTTCGCCCTTGAGAGCCACCCGAAGCTGGGCCCGGCCGAGGCGGCGGTGCAGGGGGTCATGCTGGCCGGGACCGTCCAGTACCCCAAGAGTGTGAAGGAGTCGGCCCTCCAGGCCCTCGCGGCTGCGGCGAAGGCGTCGGTCATAATCTCGAAGAACGAAATAGAAAGGGAGCCGTTCATCGCTCTTGTCAACGCCGACGTTTGCACGAAGTGCGGCAGATGCATCCCGGTTTGTCCATACGGAGCCATACTGGGCGAGGTCAGGAAGAACATCGAGTTCGTAAGCGCGGCCTGCCAGGGGTGCGGTACCTGCGTGGCCGAGTGTACAGTCGAAGGAGCTCTCACACAGGAAGGCTTCACCGACAAACAGGTCATAGCTCAGGTGGACGGTGCGCTTGGCGAGAACGCGTCGGAAAAGGTATTGATCTACGCCTGTAACTGGTGCTCCTACGCCGGGGCAGACCTTGCCGGGGTGATGAAAATCCAGTATCCGTCGAACACGCGAGTGGTCAGGACCATGTGCTCAGGGAGGGTCTCTCAGAAGCTCGTGATGTACGCGTTTTCAAAGGGGGCGGGGTCTGTCCTCGTCACCGGGTGCCACCCAGGGGACTGCCACTACATCAACGCAAACCTACAAACAGAGAAGAGGGTCGAAAGGTGGAAGAAACAGCTCGAAGCCAAGGGAGTCGACCCCGACCGCCTGCAGCTCTGGTGGGTCAGCGCGGCTGAGCCGAAGCGCTTCGCCGACAAGGCCACCGAGATGTCCGAGCTAATCTCCAAGCTTCCGCCTGAAGAACTCCAGTCGACCACGACGAAGGTCAAAGTGAGGGGGGCGTGAGAAGGCCATGAGCGCTCAGACCCCAGACCTAGGATTCAGACAAACACTCACGGGGAGTGCCGGGAGCGTCTCCGCTTGCTATCAGTGCGGCACGTGCACGGCCGTCTGCCCGATGAACGTCCCGGTCAGGAGCATCATGAGGGGGGCGCAGGTCGGCATCAGAGAGTTGGCGGTGACCGAAGACCTGTGGCACTGCGCGACCTGCAAGGAATGCGAAGTCGCCTGTCCCAGGGACGTCGACATCACGGGAGTGATCCACTCTCTCAGGGGCTTGAGCTACAAGGAAAGGAAGGCGCCTCCGAGACTCGAAGCGGCCCTGTGGCGTGTCTACGAAGAGGGGACAGCCTGGGAGGGCAAGAAGAACGAGAGGGCGAGGTGGGCCGAAGGACTCGACGTGAAGGTGGGTAAGCCGGCAAAGCACCTGTTGTATCTGGACGACGCGGCGTCGTTCGACCCTCGCCTGCAGCGGATCGCCCAGTCGCTCGTCAAGGTCTTCAACGCGTCGGGGGTCGACTTCGCGATCCTGGGCGAGAAGGAGCGGAGCTCCGGAGACGAGGTGTACCAGATAGGCGAAGAAGGCCTGCTCGAAGAGCTCGCGCAGTCTAACATCGAGGCGTTCAAGGCGACAGGAGCTGAAGACATAATCACTGTCTCCCCCCACAGCAACGGCGTCTTCAGGGACGTCTATCCGAAGTACGGCAGCCTCCCTCCGGTCCTACACTACACCGAATTCCTCTCCGAGCTGCTCGACCACGGGACTGTGAAGCCAACCAAGGCCGACGGCGGCCTGACCGTCACGTACCACGACCCATGCTACCTCGGGAGGTACGGAGGCGTCTACGAGGAGCCGAGGAAGCTGCTTGAGAACATCCCTGGGGTGAAACTGAGCGAGATGGACGACAACAGGAGCAACGCCCTCTGCTGCGGCGGAGGGGGAGGGGGGATGTATGTGGAATC
>JACWAI010000082.1 GCA_014874415.1 Nitrososphaerales archaeon | reverse complement strand
TGCATCCCTTCCGGCCCACGGATAAATAGCTCAGAATGAACTCCGTGTGCCATACGATGCCTAAATCGGGCTCAATTTCTAGGTGGGAAATCTAATCCGCCCGGTGGCTGGTAAACTGGCCTAGGCTTTGGCCAGCCTTTTCAGCAGCTTCTCGTCCTTTTTGAGATTCTCTTCAGCCAAGGCTAGGAATTCCTCGTCTATCTCCTTCCGGCTCTTTGTCTGCACCTGCTTGGCCATACTACTTTCTCCGACCTTTTCTGCTTAAATTCCTTGCTATCCAGTTTTCTGTTGATTCTGCGTCTATCCGGCCGGAGGATATTGATTTTAGCGTGGAGAATGCGTCGTCTTGAGAAGGCTCAAATTCCCAGCCGTTCAGATTGAGGAAGGCCTTAACCACTTCGAAGGCGGTCCTCTTGTTGCCGTCTAGGAAGGGGTGTAGGTTGACCAAATTGAAGAGTAGGTAGGCAGCTTTGCGGACGATCGCCTGTTCCTCTGAAAGGGCTTCACCGATATCTCGAGAGGTCTCCAGCACGTACGCCAAGTTTGAGACGCTCACGAACCCCAACTCGCCGCCCGATTGCCTGATTATCTTCTCGTGCAACCGAAGGACGGCATCTTGGCTAGGGTACTCCACCAATCTCGTACCACCCCCCACATGGCATGAACGTATTAGAAGACCGCCTCTCACCGCTTCAAGGTCCTACGGTCGCATCCCTCCAAAGCCAAACATTCGAATCTGTGTCGGCCCGAACCCTTGGCAGGCCAAGCCTTTGGGCCTGGTTTCTGGTCATGGAAACTTGACGAGCCCCTTCCGGCCCACGTTTAGATTCGATTAGAATACTGAACGAAAGTTCGGGTTCTCTGGTTCATCGGTCTCGGGCGAGCGCCTGCGATGCGAGGATGAACATGGCGTGCGACCAGGCGAGCGGAACGGCCGACAGGACACTTCCATCGGCATTGTCGACCTGCTCTGGCAGCATCCCCAATCCTGTCGCATGGTTGGCGCACCAATCGAGCAAGGGGCGGGCTGCCGCGATATTTCCAGCGTTCGAATGGTGGATGGCCATCCAGCATGTGCAAAGAATCCACGGATTTCCGCCGTAGTTCGTGTCCGACGGGAATCTGCCTATTCCACCTGCACGAAAATGGAAAGACTCGGTCAAAGCACGTGCGGTCTTCACCATCCTGGGATCGCGGTCAGGTATGATGCCGAACGGGAAAGAGATGGCGAGGGAGCTTATGTCGACCTGACCGTCCCTCGGTTCCGCCGTCCTCACGAAGTGCCCTTGGCTCTCGTCCCAGAATTCCTCCAGAAGGCGCTTCTTGGCCAGCTCCGAGACTCGGTTCCATCTCCGGGCCTCTTTGGTATAGCTCAACTCGGAGGCTACCTTTGAAGCAGCACCAAGTCCTGCTACGACCGTAGTTGTGGAATAGACGTGGCGCGATGGCTCTTCCTCCCACAGATTCATCGTGGGCCTCACCCTCCCCATCTGGTCTACGGAGCTGGTGAGATACCAGGCCGCCTCCCTGATGAACGGCCAAACTTCGCTGAGGAAGCCTCTGTCCTTCGTGAGCCTCAGATGCTCTACCATCCCCCAGAGGACGGAGGCAGTCTCATCAACCTCCTCCCCCCACGCCGGGCCCCAGGCAGGACCAATGAGCTCCGGAGATGAGTAGTACCTCTGATGAAGTGCGCCCGTTCTGTCCTGGGCTTCCCTGCACCACAGATAGAACCGCTCCGGCTGCACATGGTGCCCTGACCTGTCGAGGGCGAGGGCAACATAAAATGCATCCCTGGGCCAGACGTAGCGGTAATCAGGATCGGTAGACGGCGAGGCTATGATCCCGCCCGTCTCTCTGTCGCAGAGCTGCATGAGCGTGAGAATGGAGCGCTCTACAAGGTCGTTGGCAGGGTTGCCCGCTTTGCGCCCTCTCTTCTGTGCCAGCGACCTCCAATGACTGACGGACCTAGCCAAGAGATTCTGCATCCCGATGCTCCTTGCGGTCTCCAGGAGCGCCACCGCCCGTTCCCGGTCTTCTCCGGCGGCTACGATGTAGCTAATGCTTCTCGAGCGACCTCGGGAGACATCGCCGAGATGAAAGGCGACGGCCGAATTGACGCCGTTTCGTCCGATGTGCAGTGCTGCGTTCGAGTTGTTGAGCCCGCCGTCTTCGCAATCGACCCGGGCGTCACTTTTCGAGCTCTCGATTCCGCACTGGTGAGCGCTGGACTTCTCCACGCCGCCGAAGGCGAAGTAGGTGCTTCTCCGATATTGGACAATCAGGTCGTGCATCGGGTCGTAGAAGGTCGCGTCCCCCCACTTGGTTTCATCGAGTTCAGGGTTTTGAAATACCAGAAGTCGAGCGTCCCTGGCTGCAGCGCGTTGGGCGGACACCCTGAAGAACGTCACGAAGACGTCAAGCTGGGGGTCCATGACGGCGTATCTCGATATCTCGAGCCCGTTCCCGCGGTACTCTGTCTCGATGACGTTGCTGTGCACCCGGTACTTCTGGCTTACGTCCCAGTGAACGCTGTCAAGCCAGCGAAACGTCCCGCCGCGGGGGGAGCTGATGAAGAGACCAGCGGAAACATCCTTCAGCTGCTCGGCATACCCCATGCGTGGCCAGAAAAGACAACGAAGGTTCCCATCGGGTCGCACACAGGCGGTCATGCTCCCGTTGCCGACTACTCCCTGGTGAGGAGTCCCAGTTCCGAGGAGTTCGTTGACCAAGCGACCCGCTAGTCGTTATTTGACCTACTTTAGACGTTTTCCAATGCGGCTTCACGAATATCTGGGCTGCTACCTCGCTTCTTCGCTTTCTTTAATAGCGGAGGGCGGCGAGAAGAAAACGAGATTCATGGAAAAGATAGAGATTGGATATTGGGCCGCCCAGGAAGAGCACAGCCCCTCCCAACTGCTCTCCAATGTCATGGAGGCGGAGAAGGGCGGGTTCGAGAGCGTGTTCACCAGCGACCATTTCATGCCATGGTTCGACACAAGGGCGCATGCTGGGTTCGCGTGGTCATGGCTTGCCGCGTGCGCGGCCGTGACCAAGAGGATGAAGGTGGGGACCGGGGTCACTGCTCCGGACAGGTATCATCCGGCGCTGATAGCCCAGGCGTTCGCGACCCTGGACGACATGTTTCCCGGACGAGTGGTTCTCGGACTCGGAGCAGGCGAAGCGATGAACAGCACGCCCCTCGGGATCGACTTTCCGACGCCGGGACAGAGGGAACAGAGGCTCAAGGAAACCCTCGAGATAATCACGAGGCTCTGGCAGGGTGGGTTCCAGGATTACCCTGGTTTCTTCTACCGCCTGTTCAACGCCAAGCTCTATACTCCCCCTAAGACGAAGATCCCGATATTCGTCGCGGCAGGGGGAAAGCACTCCGCTGAGCTGGCAGGAACCTATGGGGACGGGGTCATCGGATTCTCGGGAGGGAATGATGCGATGAATCTTGCCGTCGAGGCGGCAAAGGATCATGGAAAGAGCGAAGACAATTTCGGAAGGCTGATCGAATTCAAGTGCTCCTACGACAAGGACTACCAGCGCGCCCTGGACTCGACCAGGGTCTGGACCTCCACCATGGTGAAAGGGATCCTAGGCTCAGACCTGGCGGACCCAAGAAAGCTGCAGAAGCGTGGCGAGAGTGAGGTGACCGACAAAGACATCGAGTCGGTGTGGAGCATCGTGACCGACGTGGAGGACCTTATCAAGCCGATCGAGCTATTGGTCCAGGAAGGATTCAACGTTGTGCAGGTTCACAGTGCGAGCCCCGACGAGCCTTCCTTCGTGCGCGATTTCACGAATAAGGCGCTCCCTCATCTGAGGAGGGAGAGCCGATGAATCCGACAACGAACGACGGAGAAGATATCGTGGAGTTCCTCGCCCACGGCGGATACACGGGCGCGAGGGTCCCCTTCAGGAAGGGGACTGCGGGCCGCAAGAACCCGAAATGACGATGATGCAGTACGCCGTAAGACGGTCCGGGAAGCCCTCCGATGCCGTCATCTGGAGGGCGGGCGAGAAAGTGGCGACCCTCTGGGGCGAGGGAAACCTCCTCTTCAGACTGGAATCGACGGCGAAGGAGATCTGGGTGCTGGACCCGCGGGTGCATGGCGAAATCCGACCCTTTTCGATGAACGTGACCGCTTCCGGCGCCAACGGCGAGTCGGTCCTGACGATCAGGAACCATGTTTTCTTCCATGACTCGAAGGCTTTCATGCTCACGTCTATCCCCGAAGATGTCCACCCCGCAGAGCACGTCTTCGGAAAGCGGCACATCAACAGGCTCGAAAAGTTCCCCTTTTCTCGTCTTGAGGAGATCGACCTCCAGACGTGGGGGCGCCTGCGGAGGCAAAGGGGAGCGTCTGTGGGCACGATCGAAGGGCTAGGCGTGGACGAGTTCCGAGTCAGCTTGTCTCAGGAGCTTGAGGACATAGGGCTCCAGCTGTCAGCGGCGTCTTACCTGCTCTATTCGACCGGCTGAGGTCAGATCAAGATGGTGCAACTCAAACCTAACAGGACCGGCCCGTTCCCGTTCCCGAAGTCTGACTCCGAATCAAGGAAGAAGGACTTCTCCGAGGTGGAACTACCCTACACCAAGGAACAGGCGATGCTGGAGGCCGATAGGTGCCTGCGTTGCGGAACTCCTGTATGCATAGACGCTTGTCCGGTGCAGATGGACGTGAGGGGCATGCTCGACGCGGTGGCCAACGGGGACTTGAAGGCCGCCTACCACCGGATAAGGGAGACCAACCCTCTGCTCGGGGTTACCGCCAGGTGCTGCCCTCAGCTGCAGGGGCTCTGCGAGGACGCCTGCGTCGTCAGGTGGGGGGGCCAGCCTCTATCCATCGGCATGGTCCAGCGTTTCGTGGCCGACTGGGAGCAGAACGAATCGAGGCAACCAGATCCCAAGTCCGAGCCCAAGACGGGGAAGAGGGTGTCGGTGGTCGGAAGTGGGCCCGCGGGCCTTGCGGCGGCGGAGCTGCTAATCCGCTACGGTCACAGCGTGACGATCTATGAGGAATCAGACAACCTGGGGGGCACCGCTTGGTACGCGATACCAGACTACCATCTGCCCAAGGATGTCCTCGCCTACGAAGGAGACCGCGTAGTCGGCCAGGGAGCCGAATTGAAGAAGGGGACGAAGGTGGGCAAGGGCATCTCGCTTTCCGCCCTCCTTTCAGAGTCTGACGCCGTCCTTGTCGCCACCGGCTCGAGGGACGTCAAGAAGCTGGACGTCCCGGGGGCGAGTCTGGAAGGGGTGTACGACGGCTACGGATTCCTTGAAGATGTGTACGGAAAAGGGGTAGCCGAATATCTCAAGAGCGAAAAGCAGGCGCTGGGCAGCGAGACACTGGTGGTAGGGGGAGGGGATAGCGCCCTTGACTGCGCTCGTACCGCCCTCAGGCTTACCCAGGGGCACGTCGTCGTTGCATACAGGAGGACGGAGAAGGAGATGCCTGCGGACCCAATCATGGTGCAGGAGGCTAAGGAGGAGGGGGTCGATTTCATGCTTCTCTCCGACCCCGTGGAGTACGTGGGCGAAGGAGGCAGGCTGGACGGAGCGGTCATGTCGCCGATGCAGCTAGGAGAGCCCGATTCCACCGGCCGACGGCACCCCGAGCCCGTCCCTGGGAAGAACTTCCGTGTGAAGTGCGACAGCGTCCTGCTGGCTATAGGTAGGGGGCCTGACTCGTTTCTCGAGAAGGCAGGTGGGCTGAAGGCGGGGCCGAAGGGTTCCATCGCCATAGACGACCACTACAGGACCTCGATGGCCGGGGTCTTCGCAACGGGAGATGTCACCACAGGTGAGACGCTCGTGGTGAGGGCGATGGGGCACGGCAGGGAGGCAGCCCAGCGGGTGCACGAATACCTCACCCATACCGAGGACAGACACGTGTCCCTCTACGAGAGGTATTACGTCCTCAGGGCGACCGAGGAGTCATACCAGGATATGCTCATGGGTAGGGAAGAGAATCTCCCTCCGGACTAGCGTCTCTTGGGTCCCGACTGCCTGTTTCCCAGCGCCACGGAAAGAGGTGAGCGAGCTAGGGCTCCGACTGCGACCGCCAAATCTCGCCCACTTCAGTCGTCAAAAGACAGACAACCTTCCTCAAAAGACAGTACGATTAGCTGACTAACTTTAACGACAATCTGCTGAGCTTGTTCAGTCTTGCCGTGTTGATCAAGACGGGCGTAAGCTGCTCCAGAGCTCTGGACAAAGAGAGGGGTCCGACATAGAGGGGACGAAGCCCTTCGACGGTGCCGACTATTGTCGAAGCCTCTTCGTAGTCCGCTTTGTTGTCGCATGCTACAAGGACATCAAAGTCAAGCTTTCTGTCCACCTCCGCCATTGTCAAAGCGGGGATGTGATGAAAGGCTGCGACGACTCTGCTGTTTTCCAAGACCTTCTCGACGTCTTCTGCAGCTGACCCCGTTGTCTTCGAGTAGACTAGAAGCCCGTTCTCGAAGCGCATCGGGACTATAGGGGAAATAACGAGCTTGCCTCCCAGCGGAGCCTTCAGCTCTTCCAAGAGCCCCGCATCATCAAGACCTGGGATTGCTAGGATGGCTGCATCACAGGAGTCGGCTACTTCCTCGTTCGACCCACCACGGATGTCCCTCCCTGAAGCCGCCTTGGCTTCCTCCGCCGCGTTCTCCCCTTTTTCTTTGCTTCTTGACCCTATGAGAACTTGGTTCGCAGCAGAGAGCCTTGCAGCGAGGCCTTTCCCCAAAGTTCCCGTCCCACCCACTATTGCTAGCCGCATGCTCGCTCCATCTCTAACCGCGCCTTATGGGCGTTTGGCATACGTATCGGCTGACCCTGCTCCAAAGCGAGGAGGCCCGACACCGGCAGGGAACGCCTGACGATATCCTCTGTTCCCACCCTGATTGCTGCATTATGCACGAGTGCTTATGCGAGGTCCGAAGGTGTTCGGCGGCGAATCTGGTTAAGAGTTGTCGGGCCAAACATGCGCTCTTTGCAAGGGCCCGGTACCAGCTATCTGAGGAAAGTGCGACGAAGAACCATGACGTCTAGCGTGACGTTCACCGCAAGGAGTGCCGACGATGCCAGCAGCCCCCATGAAAGGAGGCTGTTAGGATCAGTCCCGACCAGGTCAGTGAAGAACCTCAGGATTCCGCCAGGATACAGCGTGTGACTGAACGCGGTCAGCATCAGCAGGGACACGAATCCCAATACGGACAGGAACAGCTGCGCGCCCAGCATCCCCAGCTCTATTACGTCGAAAATGAGGTACGCGAAGATGATAGCGATGGCTCCGAAGACGACCACCGAGGGATTGATGAAGTACACCGCTCCCCCGAAGAGGAAGCAAGAAAGTCCGACAACTAGGGGCAGCATCCTACCCACCTTCTGCATCTCCGCCGATCTCTGTCTGAGCCAGAGAGCCGAGAGGCTGATTATCCCGAGGCTGATTAGGACCATGAAGTCTGTGATATTTACTAGGAAGTCCTGGTTGCCGATGGCAAGCAGGAGGATGGCCACGAGCGTGAACGCCCACGAGAGGTTCGCCATCGACTTCGGCATGTACCCGTCCTCACCGAGGGCGCTGAGGTGTCTGGCTGCGGCCAGAAAGGCGGGCACGAAGGTCGTCACCGTGGCAATCAGGAACGCGACGGCGACCAGAAGCTCCTGGCTCGGGCCAAGGAGGTTTCCTGCCAGATACAATGCAGGTATGGCCGCCCCCTGCAGCGTGGCCCCGGAGGCATGAACAGAAGAATACACCGCCAGTCCGTAGAAGATATTCACGGCTGCAGCCACCACCACGCTCAGCACCATGGCAACCCCGAAGTACCGCGTCCTGTCGAGCTTGAAGTCCTTCTTCACCCACGATAAGACTGGGACGCTCGATTTCTCCACCGAGTCCCTCTCGAGGGACTGGATCTCCTGGAAACCAAAGAAAAGGAGGTAAAGGTACCCCGTGTTGATCACAAGTGCCGAGACCCAGCCAGACCCAAGGGTCATGGTGAACAGCCCTGTCAGATTCCAGGACCCGACCGCTCCGAGAGTGAAGCTGTGATAGATGAGGATGAGGAGCAGCATCGCGGTCATAACCACCTGGACGAGCCCCAGCAACCTGAGGTACCTCTGCTCGAACAGGATATTCAGGACGGTCCAGGCGACGAACGCCCCCGCCACGGTGTAGATCGTCACGTCGCTCAGGAATGGGCTCATGCCGTAGGCGCTCAGAACGGCGGGCAGATAGTGGGGGTCGAGGACGAAGATGAGGAAGACGATTTTTGTGTACGCCGCCAGAGCTGTGTTCGAAACCCACATCGAGAGCCTCGAAACGAAGTATCTGACGCTTCTCGTCCCTACGGCTGCCTTGGTGAACGACGGTCCCCCGACCCCTGCAAGCCCAAGCTCCTCGGACACGACGTACATGTCAGAGTAGACCTTGGCCATGGCGACCGACAACACGGTTGCCAGGATCAGAGATGCGACCGACACGACCTCGTACTGGAGGATGTTCTCAGGGATCAGTATGAAGAGCGGCGAGCCAAGGGTGGCACCGATTCCGACTGCGAGCATCGTCCCAAGCCCGTAGACAGGCCTCCTCTTCCCGATCGCTCCGGGGAGGCTCCTGAATCTTGCTCGGAGCGAATCAGGGAGCTGGGCGACGAGCGCCAAGCCGGACAATGCGAGCGAAATGGCGGCGAGGACGACAAGAACGTCCCCGATATTGGTCCCCCCCTCCCCGGTAAGGAACGTCAGTTCATCATAAACGAATCCCAGCGCAAAACCCACTGAAAGGATGCCGACAGCGAGCCCGACGACCTTGAGGCTCAGCGCCCCAGTCCTGATTCTAGGGCTGACAGACTTCACTAGGCCTCTCCCGACTTCACAGTCAGCCCCGTCCGCTTCAGGTTCAGAGCCGCCTCGCGAAGGGCGAAGAAAGCCGAGAGGAGGAGCAGCACGCCTACTGCGAACTCCATGAAGGTCAGATACGGGGAGAGGGGCGAAGTCCCCAGGGTCCCAGACGTCCTCTGCCCGAAGTACTGGACCAAGCTCGAGAGAGTGTTCACCCCTGCGACGGTCGGAACGAGGACCACCGCTCCCGCAATCACCAGAATGGCTGCCGTGAGCAGCTCCCCCAGGGCCAGGGCAAGCCTGCCCGGGGTCTCCGCAGGCCTTCCGGCCTGAAGGGCTTTCACGAACCTCCTGACGCTTTCGTCGTTCGACTCGGTGATCTTGTCTTCGATCCTGTCTCTGAGTTCGGCCTCTGACCCGTAGAGCAGGGCCATTGCCTTGATCTCCAGAATCAGCCTGTCCAGAAGATCCTCCGTCCTTGCCTCCTCAGTGGTCAAAGGTAGAGAGGCTTCCTCGGGGGGCGGGTATTTCTCTCTTGGCATCCTATCCGTGATTCTGCAAATGGTTATAGCACCAGACTTGCTTAAGATGGTGAATGGAAGCCTCTGCTTCGCTGAAGCAGACCACGACTCATCTCTTCGATGCGGTCAGGTTCGCAGACCACGCCAAAGAGCTAGAAGAATCTGCTAGAAGTGTCGAGGGGAACCTCGAGGCGGCCCTGAACAAGCTCGAGGCCCAGACAGAGGAAGTTTCCAACCTCCTGGCCGCCATGAGGGTCGAACAGGAGGCAGTCCTGAAGGACCTTGCGCAGCAGGTCGACGGCTTCCTTGGGACCGCGAAAGAGCAGGCGAAGAGCAAGCTGCAGAAGGGGGCTAAGCAGCAGCTTGAAGATTACAGTAGGGCCATCTCCAGCGAAAAGGACAAGGCCCTGAAGAGCCTCGAGGCATATTTCGCTTCAGACCCTCTGCCAATCCTCGAAAACGTGGTCCAAGTCAGGCTCTCGGAGGGGGTCTACGAGGCGAGCTCTCGATACGAATGCGAGGGAGGGATCAAGTATGATTTCAGGCTCTCGGCGCATAACTCCCAGTTCTTCCATGAGCCATTCGTCCTCTCTCAGCTCGGTTACGAGCTGCGCGTTCCGGTCAGGTTCTCGCGCGCCATCCTCAGCAAGACGCGGACCCCAGGGTTCGAAAGGCTGGACCAGTACGTCCTGGCGGACGCCGAGGCTTCGAGCGGGCGGTTACGGGCCAACTTCGAGAAACCTGGCAACGGGGCCAAGATCAAAGTGGTCACGTCGGGTGATCAAGAGGGTGGATTCCTGGGCTTGGAATACAGTGACCAGTTGCAAGCAGTCAATGTGATGAACGACCCTTCTTTGGTCGCCTATGTGGACATTGAAGCGATGAAGAAAGCGACGGGGGAACTTGCGAGCCAGCTCGACGACCTTTCAAAGAAGAAAGTGGCGCTCCTGCGGCTGTCTGTCGACGGTGAGCAGTCTCTCGAAAACGTAAGCTGTCGCGTAATCCTTCAGAAGGTGATGGGAGTGATGGCCCCGAAATATCGGGCTTGTCTCAGGAGGTCCCCATCGGACGCGTCAGCCGCCGATGAAGAGCTCGACTTGGACTTTTTGAGGGGGAGGCTGAAGGTACTCGGGGGGGACCTCTCGAAGTCGGTGTCTCAGGTCCTGGGGCTCACGAGCGCGCAATAGCACAAAGAAAAACCGTGGGGGGGTCTCCAAATACTTGGAGCTGTACCCCACTCCCTACCCTACGCCTTCATGGTGTATCTGGTGATGACCGCCCAGATGCCACCTATGGCAACTAGGACGCCACCCAGGCCACCTGCAAGGAAGCCCAGCACCGCCATGACTATGGCTATGGCTTCGTCCTTGATACGGCTCGATGCGACCAAAGCCGCGACCCCGACGATTACGCCGAGCAGCGGCCCTGTGTTGGCGAGAGCAGCGTTGAGGGTAGTGTAGTTCGATAGGTTAGCCCCGAGGGCCGTTGCCCCGAAGGCTATGGCGACTATGCCGCCTATCAGAAGGATGGCGCGTGCGAGGGAATATGCGTCTTCCTGGTTCATTTTCTCTTTTTCACCCCCATGGACTGTCCATTTGCCACACGCTGGATAATAGAGAGGTTTTGAACAAAAAATTGCAGGCAAAGCGGCCGTTAGCCCAATTTGTTCGAAAAACGGCTTGGGCAGCCGCGGGGACGCTGAGGCGATGTTAGACGGCGATTACAGGAGGACACTTGCAGTAGTTATTACCAGAAAATGAAGAGGAGGACGCTCCGGTCAAGTGGTCCAGCCCCTCCTGTTAGAGGCTTGCAATCGTGGGGCTCTGGGACAATGATATTACACTCCCCTCCGGAGCCTTGGCCCGCACAATCCGACGAATTCGAAAGCATGCCCACATTCGGAGCTCTTGGGGATAGAGACGAAACCCACTAAAATCTCTTGCCAGGTGGCAGGGAGCGAACGGTGCGAGTTTAGGGTGCGCTGGACCCCGACCTAGAAGACGCCTCTATATTTCATGATGCGTGCTAGAGCCGAAGTCGAGAACCGTTTTAGCGAAGTCGGGATACCGAGACGCGTTGAAACAAGAAACAACAACAATGGGTCCCGTGGACGGCGCTCCGTGGGACATTCTGTCTGGCCAGAGCCTCGTTGCTTTGCTCGCGCTGGTCGGAACCAGACGGATGGATTCGGAAGCCCTCAGAGGAAGGACAAAGCTGACCCCCACCGCCTTCGGAAACCTACTTGGGTGGCTGCAGCGAGAATATCTCGTCGAAGTCATCTCGAACCTAGAGGGGAACGAAGTAAAGGAGAAGGTTCAGCTCACCGAGAAGGGGGAAGCGGTCCTGGTCAGCCTTCTCGAAAAGACCTGCGAGCTGCCCGAACTCCGCTAGGCGAAGTTTCCTTCCGTCGGCTTATGCTCTTAGATTGATTGAGGCTCGGCGACCGTAAGGTCGATGGCGACCTCGGCAATGTCAGACCCATACTCGGCAGCCCTCCTGATACCTTCGAGCATCAGCTTCGTCGAGGCCACCTGGGCCCCGGACATCCTGGGTGCCAACACCTCGCTGCTCAGCCTCTCCTCCATCTGGACGACGTCCTTTGACTTTGCGATCGCTTCCTCAGCAATCTTTCCGTCGAGCCTGAGCAGGGCAGAGATTGAGCTGTCGAATACCTTCCTGGACAGCGCGGTCATTTCAGTTATCTTCTTCACGGCAGGCTCAGGCAGGTTCTGCAGGTTCTCGGCCTGAGAGGCGATCCCGGCTGCGTGGTCTGCGACCCTCTCGGCGCTCTTCACCACTAACCTGTACCCGAGGCAGTCCCGGGTCGAAGTCAGGCCTATCTCCTGTATGACCGACCTGTCCCTCACAGCGATGTTCAGCTGCCTTAGGAGGAAATGATAGAACCTGTCGACCTCGTCGTCCCTTTCGATCACCTCGGAGGCCATGCCCTTCCCCCCGCCCTGGAGGACCGCGACCGAGTCGGTGAGCATGCCGCCGGCGATAATCGCCATGCGTTCGAGAGCCTTCTTCAGCGGAAGGTCGACGTAACCTGACAGGCACTGGGTCAAGATCCCTCCTGTCGATTCCTCGATTATCTCGACCCCCACCAGCTTCCGGCGTATTCCCTCCCTGATGAAGCCACGGAGCGCTCCGTCGGACCTCCCCAGCGTAATCCTGATCGTGTCGTAGCCTGCCAGGTAGTAAGAGATGAAGTGCCTCAGGAGGAAGTCCTTGTCGAGCCCTTGCGTCGCTTCGAGGACAGCTTCCGATTTCGATGTCGCCCTTATGTCCCGCCTGGGCACGATGAGGAGAGAGGAGTCTGGCTGCACCAGCACAGCGACCGGGTCCTTCGCCCTTAAACCCACGTCGTTCACCCACGTCTTTGGAAGGGAGACGACGAAGCTGTTTCCTCCCGTCACCTGGACTTTCCGGAAGTCGGGCCGCCTGCTTCCTACTGCCACGTCGACCGACTGTCACATATCCTCTATATATCTTTCTCGAAACACCAGAGCATATTGAATATGGACGCCTCCACGGAACGAACAAGCCTCCTTCAATCCTGCTTAAGGTCAAATGAGACGTCTAGGCTTAGGGAGTGCCCTTGATTCCCGCACGAAAATGGTCAGGACCAAACTTAGCCTCACAACCGGGAGGAATATCTCTATACTCTATGATTCGCACCATAGAAGCTGTCGGCTACCGATAAATTACATGTCGATACGGCTCCGAGCGAGAATGAACCTCAACAAGACAGGTACAAGCGGAACAACTATCGGTCTTGTGGTAGTGCTGGTAATGGTTGTCGTAGGTGCAGGTGCTTACATCGCTCTCAATCCGAACAGCGGTCCTACGACTGTCACACAGACAAGCACAGCCACAAGCACAATCGCAACCACAGCCACAAACACGATCTCCACCACAGCTACTACCACGGCAACTTCATCGGGCCTCGGGGCGGCCACACTCACCGGGGGCGGAAGCACCCTCGTGTACCCGATAATGCAGGACTGGATAAACACCTACGCCTTCGTGCAGCCGAACATCCAAATCACCTATAACGCGATCGGAAGCGGGAAGGGGATATCAGGCATCACTACGGGGCTCTTCAACTACGGAGGTAGCGACGCCCCTCTGACCGCGGCGCAATACGCTCTTCTCCCGTCCGGGTCGAACCTCTTGACCATCCCCGTATCTGACAGCGGAATCATACCCGCCTACAACCTCCCCGGGATCACAGCACACCTGAACTTCACGGGCAACGTGCTCGCGGAGATCTTCTATGGATCCATCACCATGTGGAACGACCACCACATCGCAGCACTGCAGTCAGCAAGCGTGGCTGCACAATTGCCGGCACACGCGATCCAGGTCTACCATAGGTCAGACGGCAGCGGGACAATGTACGGGTTCACCCAATACCTTTCGGACTCGAACTCTACCTGGAAGACACAAGTGGGCTTCTCCACCGGCACCATAGCATGGCCGGTTGGCGTTGGATGCCTACACAACGCTGGTGTAGCCCAGTGTATAGCAGGTAACTCCTACTCCCTAGGGCCTCTGGAAATCGCCTATGAAATAGCCAACCCCGGTCAGATCAACTTCGGGGCGGTTCAGAACCACTTCGGTAACTACATCGTGGCCAACTTCACCAACATATCGGAAGCCTTGGCGGCTGGCGTCAAGAACGGCCTTCCCACGACCTACACGCAGTGGTCGAGCTACTCTGTGATCCAGGCGACCTTCAACGACTCTGGCAAGTACATCTATCCGGTCTCGACCTTCACCTACGCTCTAGTCTATCAGGACCTCAGCGCGTCATATGCGTCGACGTCCCAGGCACAGGCGGTCGCCGTTGTCAACTTCCTTTCATGGGTTGTGACCTCTGGTCAGGCCACTGGGCCTAACTCGCCTACTACTACATTGGGGTATCCACCCCTCCCGTCGGCCGCAGTCACCCTCGACGCGCAACTACTAGCCACTGTCACCTACAACGGGACTCCAGTTCTTTCCTGATCCTAGCGCGAGCTAGGATCCCCTCTTCTTTTATCGGTGATGCTGTGCCTACCTACGGGGCGCACGAATGACAGCTTCTTTGAAGGGAAGTCGTCGCTCCGGGTCGAATGGGGACCTCATTCTGAAGACGGTGGTTGGCGCTGCCGCCATTGGAATAGTAGCCCTGCTCATTGGCTTGGGAATAGAATTAACCTCCGGTTCCTGGCTTAGTATCAAGACTTTCGGTCTTGGGTTCATCACCGGGTCGACGTGGAATTCTGTTACTGATACGTACAACGTGTTTCCGGCCGTTATTGGCACGTTAACCGCCTCGGCGCTTGCTCTCTTACTGGGACTTCCAATCGGTCTTGGCGTCGCCATTTTCCTTTCCGAGAGGGCTAAGGGGATGAGAGCAGGCGCGTCAGCGCTGGGGTCTCTCGTCGAGCTCTTGGCCGCAGTTCCAAGTGTAATCTACGGCTTCTGGGGGCTGGCAGTCCTGGCCCCGTTCATGAGGGACTACATCGAACCGACCCTCAAGACCTACCTTGGCTTCACCCAGCTCTTCAATGCAACTCCCATAGGCACTGACCTCCTGACCGCCGGGGTCATTCTGGCCATCATGATAATCCCAACGATCTCTGCGGTTTCAAGAGATATCCTAAACGCAGTACCCGACAGTCAGCGAGAAGCGATGTATTCGCTGGGGGCGACCGACTGGGAGGTGGTCCGGAAGGCCGTCCTCCCATATGCCAGGTCCGGCATCTTCGGAGCCACCATTCTCGGTCTGGGAAGGGCTGTTGGTGAGACGATGGCCGTCACCTTCGTGATTGGCAATAACATCAACCTTCCGAAATCCTTGCTATCTCCGGGGGCCACGCTGACTACTCTCATCGTCAACCAATTCGGGAACACCTTCGACCCCCTCTCCGAGGCAGCCTTGGTGGAGGTGGGGCTCGTCCTGTTTCTGCTCGCCTTGGTAATCAACATACTCGCAAGAGTGCTGGTGTGGAGGATGACCAGATCAACAAGGTTCAGGGTATGAGGCGACTTCGATAGTTGGCATCTACCATCATTTCGGGACGACGTCGAAGTTGGCGCCGGACCTTCGATCGGATAATGAAGGGGTTGATTCTGCTCTCTGTAGCGATAGCCATCATCCCGCTTTTCTTGGTTGTAGCTAACGTCGTGGTGGAGGGGCTGCCCGCGATTTCTTCGGGCTTCTTCACCGGGATTCCTCCATCTCCGTTAGCAGGCTATGGTGGTATCTTGAACGGGATTGAGGGGTCGTTATTGATGGTCGGAATGGGGACGCTCATAGCCGTCCCCCTGGGGGTTGGAGCGGGAATATACTTCTCGGAGTGGCCCGAGTCCCGCCTTTCATTCCTCTCGAGCTTCACGAACGATGTGCTGGCCGAGTTCCCTACCATCGTCATAGGTCTATTCGTCTACGCCCTTGTGGTGGCACCGACCCGCACATTCTCTGCGGTGGCAGGGGCGTTGGCCCTTGCAATCATAGAGCTCCCAATCATAGCGAGGACCACGGAAGAGTCCCTCAAGATAGTGCCCATCACATTGCGGGAAGCCTCAATGGCCTTGGGTATCCCGAGGTGGAAGACGATATTCAGGGTGGTAATCAGCACCGGGAAGTCGGGCTTGGCCACCGGAATCCTCCTCGGAATCGCCCGCGCAACAGGTGAGACCGCACCCCTTATCGTAACCGCGGGCTACCTCAACTACCCCCCAACAGGGCTTTTCCAACAGACTGGGTCCATTCCTTACATTATCTACAACTTTGGTACGGCAGGCTACCCCAACTGGATCACGGTCGCCTGGGGTGCGGCCCTCGTACTCGTGGCATTCATGCTGATATTGAATCTCTCCGTCAAGTTCTTTATCGGGCGAAAATCCACGGGGGTCAGGGCTGAAATCTAGGTGAGGTTGTCTGGAGACACAAGAAGAGCTCGAAGCGAGAAAGGAAGCGGCTAGAATGTCCTTGCCGGCGTCCTTGATCGGGGTCCAGCCGAAATTCGAGACGAAGGGCCTGAAGGCCGGTTTCAAGTCAACATGGGTACTCAACGGGATTGACATCAAGATCCCACCAAACAGGGTCACAGCAGTGATGGGGCCGTCCGGCTGTGGGAAGACGACATTCGTAAGATGTTTGAATCGCCTCCACGAGTTAACCCCGGGCGCAGTGGTCGAGGGCGAGGCGCTCCTCGACGGTGAGGACATCTATGACAGAAATACTGATCCCGTGGCCGTCCGCAGGAGGATTGGTATGGTCTTCCAGAAGCCGAACCCGTTTCCTACCATGTCAATCTACCACAACGTTGTCGCGGGCCTCGCACTCAACGGGGAGAGGAACAAGAAGAAGCTGGACCACGCTGCCGAACAAAGCCTCCGCGGTGCCTACCTCTGGGACGAGGTGAAGGATAAGCTTACAGACTCTGGCGCCAGCTTGTCAGGGGGACAGCAACAGAGGCTTTGCATAGCCAGGGCCTTGGCGGTCGAGCCGGAGGTTATCCTGATGGACGAGCCGTGCTCCGCCCTGGATCCTACGGCCACCGCGAAGATCGAGGAGCTGATAACGCAGCTGAAGAAGGACTATACGATCATCATAGTCACGCACAACATGCAGCAGGCTTCCCGCGTCGCCGACTACACAACTTTCTTCTACCTCGGGAAGATGATAGAGTTCGGCGAGACCGCTGATCTCTTCGAGAACCCGAAGGAAGAGCTCACCGAGAGGTACATCACCGGGAAGTTCGGGTGACAAGAAGCATGCCTAGGCTCATGGACATGGGGCTGGACCAGCTCAACTCCCTGCTTCTCGAAATGGCAAACCTCTCGCAGAGCGCGGTAGTCGCTTCGATTGAAGCTTACAGCAAAGGGGGGAAGGGGGCGGAGGTGAGGCAGATGTCAGACAAATTGCAGACTTTGCACCGGCAGGTGAGCGACCTCTCGATGGAGATGATCGCAAGGTACCAGCCTGTGGCTACCGACCTCAGGTTCCTGAAAGCGTGCATGGAGATCTCCTACGGCTTCTTCCGATACGGTCGCTACGCCCTCGACATCACCCAGGTGTTGGACATGTTCGGGGACTTGAAGGCCTGCGACCGAACCTTCGTAGTAAACACGGCCAAAAAGACCGAGGAGATGATCAGGATGAGCTCTGAGGCTTTCGCTCGGCGAGACGTAGAGATGGCTAGGAGGATCCCCGCGATGGACGACGCCGTCGACGAGAGCTATCGGGAGAACGTTAGGAAGACGATACAGGGCAGGGCGAACCTCAAATGCTCAATGTCAGCCGCCCTCATCCTGAGGTACCTGGAGCGGATTGCAGACCACGCGACCTACATCGCCGAGTCGGTAGAGTACATCACCACGGGCATCGAGCCGACCAAATAGAGTTCTATCCGTTCCTCAAAAGCGAAATCACTTTCGTGACCCCGTTCCCCGGGACGATCAAAACGCTGTCGGAGACACCGACCTTGATTCCTTTCCGCTCGTCGGTCGGTCCATAGAGCCTTGCGTCCGCTTCCCTGAAGAGAGACAGCTCGATCTTGCTCCCCCAGGGGACGGCGTATCGCAGCGGGTGTCGCGTCTCAGCTGTCCTTTCGGTGTAGGTCGGGTTCACATGGCACACGCCGACCTCGTCCTCCCCTATCCTTGCGAAGGCCAGCGGGTCCATCCATTCACCCCTGATCCTGTCCGGGTAGGAGTAATATCCCGTCGAGCCTGCCTGAGTGGTCACGACAACCCCATCCCCGATGGCCGCTTCGTCAATGTCGACTCCAGGGCCCTGTATTCTTACCTTGTACCTTATGCACGCGCTCTCGCTTCCTCTTTGCAAGTACACGTCGGTGAAGACTTCACCCACGCTCAGGCCATTCTTGATTACCCCGAGTCTTCTGTACTCCTTGATGGAATAGTTCCCCGCCCCGATCTTCTTCAGGGCTTCGGGAAGCTCATTGAAGTCCGACTGAGCTAGGCGGGCCTTCGAACCTGTGGCCCCTTCGGACCTGACCCCGACGAACAGAAGGGGCATGTCTTCCGTTCTTCCATACCAACTGAACCGCCCGTCCCCGCCCACAACAACCCCGAAGTCTGCCTCTCTCTCGCTGACCCTCATCCCGGCATTGAGGATCACTCTCCGCAGCTCAGCCGGCGGGACCTTGGGCGCTCCGCCATCCGTGAACATCTTAACGTTCACTTCGTCTCTCCCTTACCCACGAACTCCAGGATGCTCCCTTCGCCCTCGTCCCTGCCGCCGGATTCGATGTACCTCGTCGCCTTCGCCCTCGCTTCATCTTGCGGGACACTCGACACCCCCAGCTTCTCCATCATCCTCAGTGAGTTCTCCACTGCGAATCCGCTGAAGTGATTGTTGAAGTAGCCGAACGTCTTCTTGACCCTGGAAGCCACTTCCTTGACCTTCGGCACCCAGCCGTCAAGCTCCTTCTCACTGTACCTGTAGTTGTACCAGGGTCTGGACCCGCGGCCGTGCCACCTGATGAACGCGAAGTCCGCTGTCGTGACCGTGTCCGGTGGGAGCAGCGGTTCGTCCACTATGACATTCGCCACGTTCCTGCCCCTAAGCAGGGACCACACTTCTTCGCGGAGCCACGATGGGTGCCTGAACTCCACGGCGAACTTCACGTCGTCGGGAACCCTACCCAGGAAGCTCTTCAGCTTCTCAAAGTCGGCCTGATACGAGAAGCTGGGAGGGAGTTGCACCAGCACCGGGCCGAGCTTCCCCGAGGCGATGAGGGGTTTCAGGAGGCTCAGGAATCGTATGAGGTCAGGCTCGACCCCCTTGTCAAGGTCGAGTTTCTTCTCGTGCGTGAGGAGCTGGGGGAGCTTCACTGCGAAGACGAATTTTTCGGGGGAATACCTGGCCCACCCTTGGACCAGCCCCTTGGATGGATAGGCGTAGAAAGTCGAATCCACCTCAGCGGTCCCGAAGACCTTGGAGTAGAATGACAGCTTGTTGGTGCTGGAGTTGGGGTAGAAGACTCCGGTCCACTCGTTGTAGGACCACCCGGATGTCCCGATTAGGAGCTCCGTCAACCGGCTCGGCCAGCGAGGTCTTCGCGATTTAAGTCTGACAAAGCCTCGAGGCTAGAGGATAGGCATCCATCCAGGTTTCGATGACCACGTCGCGACGACGTCATGGGCATGGATGGATTCGAAGCATCTGCCGCTTACAAATATCGCCTTCGGGAAGCGGCTCACGCACTCCCTGACCAGGTCTTCTGCGAACCTTGGGTTCGCCTGCGCCTCAAGTATCTTCTTCGCTTCTTCGAGGCGTTTCATATGCTCCTTGGGGGAAGCGGAGAAGCACTCGTTGATCCTGCCGACCACTTCCAACGAATCGAGCGGCTTGTCGCTCTTCAGCACCACGTTGATTTGCGCCCTCTGCATGTGCCCGATTCCAATCATCTTCTTCGAGCAGGGGCACGCCGTCATCCCCTCGACCACGTACAGGTATGTTATCGCGCCCCGCTGGGTCGCCCTCATGGTGATCTTCGCGAACTGGTCACCGTAGGGGAGGTCGAATGTCGCCGTCACGCTCGAGCCCGGCTGGGTCCTATTCACCTCACCGCATATCCAGCGGAGCCATTGCTCCATCCCTCTGGCCCTCCGGCCGTTTGCCGCTCTTACAAGGCGGCTCATATGGACCCCCCTGTGGTATCCTGTGGAAGTCTGAATCGACAGTTCGACTGGCATCCTGATGTTCCCGGCGGTGCCCAGGACCCTCAGCTTCGCGACACCGGCGTCGACCGGGAGCCTCGATGTCTCGGACTGGACGTCCGCGGTGGCGTCGATGAAGTCAAGTGCGTCTGAACGTTCACCGTCAGAGCGCCTCAAGGAGGGCGAAACCGATTTTCCATTCCTTAAGTAACTTTCGCCGGTTTCGCTTCATCCAGGGGATCAGGAATCCCGGCTCCTCGGAACGACCTCCTTCTGGAAAGGCAACCTGGGCAACTCCAGCAATGGGCGCGACCGTCGCGGTGACAGCTCCATGTTTGCTCGAAGGGGACATGAAGCGAAGCGCCCAGCCTTATCACCTCTACCTTCCTCATGCGCTTCAGGGGCAGGACGATCCTAACTCTGTTCTTTCGAAGCGTCGGATAACCCATCTTCAGGGCCGTCTCGAGGGAACTGAAGAAGCCCTGGCTCACGTCATCAAACGCTTCCTGGTCGTCTCTGTTGTGCCCTCCAACGATAGCCGAAGCCCCCTTCTCTTCAGCGTAGGATTCGGCGAATGAATAGAATATGGCGTTTCTCGCTGGGATGTAAGTAGGCGGGAGCCCGTGGAGCTCGAATCCGGGAATGTCCCCCGCCTCCTTGAGGTCGGGGAGCCTGACGAACCTGTGCTCTACCACACCGGCCTGAGACGCCATCTCCCTGGCAGAGTCAAGCTCCTTCTGGGCGATTCCTTGATACTCGAATGTAAGCGCCCGAACCCGTCGCTTGGTCTTTGTAAGAAATAGAGACGTGGCGGAGTCTATCCCGCCTGAAAGAAGCACTATGGCTTCTTTCGTCCTTTCCGCGCACCTTCCTGATGTATCTTTGCGAGTATGTGGCTCCCCTTGTTGAGCCCCTCGTACACGTAGACCCCCACCGAAGTTACGTTCCTTGGCATCTTCGGCGCAATCCTCCCCAGGACCTCCCTCGCTAGGTTCTCCACCGTGGCCTCGCCTTCCATCATCACTGTGGTCCCTCTCGGTGCCTTGATTGCGAACTCGCCGTGGACCGTGTCGAACTTCAGGGTCACGCTCCGGGGATTCATAGCTGTGACGTACTTCTCGTTGATGAAGAGCTTGTGATCGAGGCCCCTTACCGCCTCCCTGACTATCTTCTTCGCCGCTCCGAAGTCGACGACCATCCCTTCGACGGGGCGCCCAACGACTTCGACGAGGACGCTCGAAGTGTGCCCGTGCATGACGGAGCACTTCTCCGTCTTGGGGAGGATGTGCGCGTAATCGAAGTTGAACGACGGGTCGTCAAGGAATATGGTCTGAAGCCTACCTTCTTCCCCTAATCCCAGGATTCTCAGGCCGTGGTCGAGCCCGTCGCTCCTCAGGGATTCCCTTTTCAACAGGATGACCCTGCTCTTGTTACCAGCCAGCGCTTTGCGCTCCCCTTCCCCGAGATCCCTTTCGACGAAGAGCAGGGTCCCGTTCACTTTGAAGTCGGCCACAAGGCTTCCTCCACCAGGGACGGCGACGTTCTCCCTGTACCTTATGCCAAGCGAGTCTAGAAGGTCCGCCACAAGCTGGTGAGTGCTTGTCTTCCTCATCCGCCCGCGGGATATGTATGCCCTCTCATAGGCCCCAGCGTCCAACCTCCTCAACCGGGGTGCGAGCCTGGCAAGAAGCTGCTCACTCAAGTCGTCGGAAGGCGGAAAAGGCTTCGTTTATAGTATTTCTACCGACGGGGGTTGGCGGCGCGGCCTTGATCCAGTGGTTAGGATAGTGGCTTCCCATTCCTTGGGAGGAGAGAGCCACTCGCCCGGGTCCGAATCCCGGAGGCCGCACCTTCCCTCCAATCTGAATCCCGTGGCCGTTATATGCGAGACCAGGGTATTCTGGCGTTGAAGCTCAAGCTCACCAGGTCCCCCTACAGGCGCATGCTGGACGACCCTCAGTTCAGGCTCTGGGTGGAGAACCTCGAGAGGGGGAGCGCGATCACCGCGCATGAATACTACAGGAGGATGGGGAGGATTTGCAGGGAGTTGGGCGTGACCCCGGAGTCGCTCGCCTCGATGGACGAGAAGAAGGC
>JACWAI010000081.1 GCA_014874415.1 Nitrososphaerales archaeon | reverse complement strand
TGGAACTAATGTGCGGTCGCCGGGACTTGGACATGGGTTAGTACATCAAGCAGGGGTCCGTACCCATATGGGTGCAGCCCCTAGCCGGGCTATTATGAAACAGCCCAGAGCAACCTCAGTTTGATGAAAAGAGCCTTATTCGAGCTAATCGAGGGGGACTGAATTCGCAGTCACCGGTTCGCATGAAGTCCGGTTCAAATCCTGGCCTGGACCCCAGCGCCAAGGTTCATCTGTCTCCGGGATTTCTGGGTGACCACGCTCCCAGATTTTGTAGTCACCTTTTCAAAGCTGTCCTGAGTCTCCGGTACTCCTTCAGCATCAAATCCAGAGTCGGCCTGAGGTTGCCCTTCGTCTGGTATTCCCTGAGGGCCTCGTAATACTCCATTCGGTTTTCGACTTCGATGTTGAGCGGAGGTAGACTGTGCTTGAGGAGGATGTTTATGAGTAGCAGCCTGCCAACTCTCCCATTGCCATCTTCGAAGGGGTGAATGGTCTCAAACTGGTCGTGGACCACTGCCGCGAGAGCGAGCGGCGGATACCCGTTCCTGTTTTCACGGTACCACACGACCAACCTCTTCAACATCAAGTCTACTTGGCTTGCCGGAGCTCCCTGGTGTACCGTCCTCCCGGCACTGTCGACGACTGAAACTTCAACCCCGCTCTTTCGCCTAGTCTCTCCAGCAAACGGCTTCGAATTCTTGAAGACTATCCTGTGGAGTTCCCTGATTAGTTCCACAGAAAGATGGTCCTTGGATTGTCTAAGGTACTTGACCGCTTCCGCGACGCCCAGGGTCTCTGATATCTCCTCCTTGCTCTTCTCCGGCCATTGGAGATCTCCCAGTATCTGCTTGACTTCCTGCTTCGAGACCCTGGAGCCTTCAATCGCATTCGTGTGATAGGTGAATTCCTCGGTGAAGTTCCTCCAATCGTCTTCGCTGAAGTGCGCCAGCTTGACTCTGACCTTGGTAGTTAACAGCACGACCTCCTCCATCTCCCGAGGCGATAGAATGGTTCGGTAGGGGTCACCGATTGCCTTTGCGGATTTGATCTTGTCCTGTAGCTCGTTCTTCGCAACTCCTAATCGCTCATCAAGTTCATCCTTGTTGAGGTCCGTCCCAAGGAAGACGCGGACCTTTCTTATCCGCGGGCCCAGCCTGTATGAGGCTGCAAGGTAGTGCTTCTTCTTCCCGTTGACCACACGGGTTTCTACATGCACAACGTTCTGTAGGTGACTACATACTTAAGTCTTGGTCGCTGAGGTGACTACGCGGTCGCCGGGATCTGAACCCGAATAGGAGCTCAACATAGATAACGGAATAGAACCCATCTGGCACCGAATCCTAGCCGGGCTAATCCCTTCCTACCAATGGTTAAATGAACAGAGAATGGTCGGCCACTACTCATGAGGAAAGGATTCCTCATTTCTGGCGTAGTCCTGATCCTTGCCGGGGCCGGGATTGTGCTTTACCAGCTCTCGGAGAGCTGCGAGGACAGCGCCCTGGCAAGCGCCAATCACATGTATCCTTGGTGCAGCGACATTCTGGATCATATTAATTTCACTTTCGTCGGGATTCTCGTGCTGTTTGTCGGGATAGTCGTCTTGGCTCTAGGGGGATCGCTTCACTGGATGCTCGAGCCGAGCAAGGAGCCTGCCGAGGCATGAGTCAAGCACCCTCTGGAGGGAAGGGCATGAACAAGCAATCTGTCAGGACATGGTTCGATCGTCTCCAGGTGGGAATCGGGATCCTTCTCATCCTCTGCGGAACGGCCGGTACTTACCTCTTGTTCACCGACGGGTCTCTATGGAACCTGGCGCTGTCTCACGCGCTTGGCCTCATAGTCGTCGTGCTGGTGGATCTCGGGGTCGGCCTGATGAGCCTGTTCTCCTACAGGAATGCCTACCTCCCGAGCCTCGCCGCGGCTGTTTTGGGAATCGTCCTGCAGCTGGGGGACATCTTCACAGCCCCACAGTACTACCAAACGGTCCAACACTTCGCATCCTATCTCTTCGGCCTTTGGCCCTTCGACTTGATGCTCGCCGTCCAGCTTGCGGTGTTGGCGCTGGGGGTCGCTGCTCGGAGGCACGCGCTCTATCTCGCCAGGCTGAAGTCGAGGAGGGGGACTCGGCTCGCCTATTCGCGACGCGGGTTCTTGAAGTCGCTGGGGATCTTTGGAGCCATGGTTGGATTCGTCGCCCTGCTGAGCTCGATCAAGTTGCCTGTATCAACCGGGGTTACCCAGACAACGACGAGCCAGGCAGGTACGCCTGCGGGTGCGATAGCGAGGAAGAGCTCCCTCGTTGTCGGGGCCCCCGTATACTTTGATTACCCTAGCGGCTACCCAAATGTGCTGTTCCTGCAGCCCGACGGGTCCCTCCTCGCGCTCAGCATGCTTTGCACGCATGTTTGTTGCGCGCTCGAATACGTTCAGGCGCTCAAGGAATTCGGGTGCCCATGCCACGGGTCGATCTTCGATTCGACGGGGAAGGTCGTCCAGGGTCCAGCCAACCTGAACCTTCCGCAGGTGACTCTTAGAGTCGACGCAAACGGGTACATCTTCCCCACCGGGGTGCCTAATCCAGGACCCTGTCAAGCGTAAAGATACTGGTCGCAAGTTTCGCCGAGGGCAACCTGATCTAGTGCTCCCTTTGACTTGAAAACTAATAACATATCGTAAGGGTCGCAGACACACCATTAGCTCTTGTCGCGATTGGACGATTAGTTTCAGATTGGTCGCTCATGTCGGCCGGACTTTCCGACCAAGGTCTTTAGGAAGCTTAAAGCCGTTGGACTGGTGAAACTGTGAGAACCATCAGAAGTGACGATCCCCGTGTTTCTTGGCATGATGATTCGGATTTCGGCAAAATCGTCAGATGCGAGCGGCCCGCGATCGGTGCGCCATCTGGATTGGTTGGACGCTGGGGCGAACAAGTCGCTAGGAATTACTTTGTAGAACGCGGAATCTACACGGTCAAGCACGCTGTGTTTAGGCTTCCGAGTGGGAAGGTGACCTCTGATCTCTATCACCCTCCTTCGAGAACCACCTTCGAAGTGAAAACTAGGACAGGTCCAGGAGAACCGAATTTCAGGCCTTGCATCCAACGCTACAAGCAGTTATTGGAATTGAGCATAGCAAAACGCGCCGTCTTTGTGCAAGTCACTTTTGGGCTTTCACGACCCCTTTCTTATGGTCAGTGGCTTGAGATTCACGAGGCCGGCATCGAGGTCGTATTCATGTCCGGTTGAAATTGTATCCGCGTCCCCTTTAGACGTGCTCCCGTATTCCTAGGGACAGGTTTAATATAGTTCCGATACTATTCCGATATCGGTTTCGTGAAAGGATGCTGAACTTCGATTGGGCGAAACGAACTCACAAAGGACTCCGTAGATGGATTATGTACATTGTTCGCGACAGTCCGAAATCCGGTGCGGAAATCATGGACGTTATGGAATCGAACCTCCAGGGATGGTGGAGGCCCTCTCCTGGGTCGATTTATCCCATGCTCAAACGAATGGTGGATGAGGGTGTGCTTAGTCGCTCCCAGGAGAACAAATACTCTCTCACCGCAATTGGTAGGGAAGAGATAGACCATTCTTGGCCGTGGTTGGACAGTCACGCACCAGCGCCGCACTCGGTCGAAGGAGCCATCGAGACCATATCTAGCTACACTTCCTATCTCGAAGACCTTGCCCGTTCCAAGGACAAGAGGTTGGCCGATAACGCTGGTCAAATAAAGGAGCTCGGCCTGAGGCTGTCGAAGCTAGGAGAACGCTCTTGAGCCAGCAAGCGATCGTAAAGGTCCAAGGTCTGACCAAGGTCTTCGGCCAGCTGAAGGCTGTCGACGGGGTCTCTTTCGAGGTCGAGGAAGGAGAGATCTTCGGCTTCCTGGGACCGAACGGCGCAGGAAAGACCACCACGATCAACATGCTGACGACCCTGCTCAGGGCGTCCGGGGGGACGGCGACGATAGACGGCCTAGACATCCACAAGCATCCCAACGAAGTCAGAAGGACCGTCGGGGTGGTCCCTCAGGAATACACCGCCGACGAAGACCTCACCGGGATTCAGAACATCATACTCTGTGCAGACCTTTACGGCCTGCCGAGGAGCAATTCAAAGCCCCACGCCGTAGAGCTGCTCAAGCTCGTGGGCCTGGAGGACGCAGCAGAGAGGAAGGTCAGCACTTACTCCGGGGGCATGAGAAGGAGGCTCGAGCTGGCAAGCGGGCTCATCAACTACCCGAAACTCCTTTTTCTGGACGAGCCGACCCTCGGGCTTGACGTCCAGACCAGGACCGCGGTCTGGGACTACATACGGATGCTCAAGGTGGAGTACAAGATGACCCTCTTCCTCACCACCCACTACCTGGAGGAGGCGGACTCGCTCTGCGACAGGATCGCCATCATCGACCACGGTCACATCGTCAAAATCGGTACTCCGGGCGAGCTCAAGGCAAGCATTGGAGGGGATGTGATTGTAGTAGGGGTCGCTGAGACCGGGCCCGACATCTCTGCCGACATCAAGAGCATCCCCCTGGTCAAGGA
Organism: Nitrososphaerales archaeon; assembly: GCA_014874415.1. GTDB lineage: Archaea > Thermoproteota > Nitrososphaeria > Nitrososphaerales > Gagatemarchaeaceae > UBA183. Next base: position 6,776 of record JACWAI010000081.1, on the reverse strand, counting down.
CGTGAAGAAGACGGACCACGAGTACAGGATAAAGTCGGAGGTAGGGGAGGAGTCGTCGATCCAGATCATCGACCTCGTGAGGTCGAGGGGGCTCCACGTCACGAAGATATCGCTCACCAAGCCGACCCTGGACGAAGCGTACCTGGAACTAACGGGCCGGAGCATCAGGGACGAGGAGACAAACAAGATGGACATGTTCAAGCAGCGCGTGACTATGATGAGGGCGCGCAGGTGATTGGGGAGAGATGACTGAAGACCTGAGCCGTTCGACGGTTACCACACAGGAGCAGGTGATAGACGAGGAGAAGCGGAGGGAGGCCGAGAGGACATTCAGGGCCGCTCCCCAGCTCAGCAAGAGCCCCCTGCACGGGCTCTGGGCTCTCACGAATAGGGACCTCGTCAAGTGGTACAAGAACCCGATTCAGCTCGTCATCTCACTCGTCCAGCCCGTGGTCTGGCTGGGCCTGTTCGGGAGCGCCTTCAACCTAGGGAACTTCGTGCCGAAAACCGAGTTCGAAGCGACCTTCGGCGCCACCAACTACATCTCGTACCTTGGCGCGGGAATGCTGGCGTTCATCATACTGTTCACGGCAGCTTTCTCGGGCATGTCGGTGGTGTGGGACAGAAGATTCGGATTCATGAACAAGGCCCTCAGCACGCCTGTTGGCCGAGGCTCCATAGTGGTAGGGAAGATCATGCAGAGCACCATCAGGTCCTTGATCCAGGCCGCCATCGTCCTCGTGATCGCCGTGGTCCTAAGCATGGACACAACCCACTTCGGCGTCCTAACGGTCGGAGGATCCTTCGTGATGCTCTTCCTCATGTCGTTCGGCCTATCTTCCCTCTTCGTCATGCTCGCCCTGAGGTCGAGCGACTGGCAGACCCAGATGGCGATAATCAACCTGCTCAACCTCCCGCTCCTCTTCGCAAGCAATGCCATGCTCCCAGTCGCCATAATGCCAGGATGGCTGCAGTCAGTGGTGAGGTACAACCCCGTGAGCTATGCGGTCGACGGGGTCAGGCAGATGCTGCTCGGTTCAGCCTCCATCACGAACTATTCTGTCCTGGCACCGCTGTGGGTCGACTTTGGGGTGCTGGTGGTATTCGCTGCTCTCCTTTCAATCCTGGGCATAATCCTTTCCTGGAGACTCCTGACCAAGTAATCCTTTCGGTAGGCTAACTGAAGATTATCTTCCTGATCTTATCTGCCATGGCCAGCGGGTCCGCGTTCTGCCACACGTTCCTCCCCACAGCGAGCCCTGTCGCGCCCGCTTCGATGACTCCCTTCACCTGCTTGAGGAAGTCGTCGTCGGTGGGAGCCTTGGGCCCCCCGCTCATGAAGACCCTGACCCCAGCCGCCGATTTCACCGCCCAGGCGAATGTCGCAGGGTCCCCGGTGTACTTGATCTTGACCGCGTCCGCTCCCAGCTCCAGCCCTGCCCTGGCGGCATAGGACACTATCTCCTTCGACGTGTCGTTCTGGACCGCCGCGCCCCGGGGGTAGATCCAGGCGATGGCCGGGAGCCCCCTTTCGTGCGCCTGCTCCTGTATCTTCCCGAACTCGGCGAACATCTCCCCTTCGAACTGGCTTCCGAGGTAGATCGTGTATCCTACCCCCTTTGCACCGAGCGAGACCGCCTGCTCCACGCTGCATACTTGCCTCGACACCGGCTCCCCCTTTGGGAGGCTCGTCTTCCCGTTGAGCTTGACGATGAGCGGGACCCTGCCGTCGTAGAACCGCTCGGCGACCCCCTTTTGGAACACAACCCCGCTGAACTTCCCTTTCGCCGCTGTCTCCATGATCATGGCTGGGTCGACGTTCTTGTCTGTAAAGTCGGTCGATGGCCCGTGCTCAAGTCCCTGGTCGTAGGCCAGCAGCATGCTCTTCCCGTCTTTGAGGAAGGCGCCCATCCTGTCCTGTTTCACGAGCCGATTCAGGGGCATCGCTATTTAACGCTCTCGCGCTATCCGGCCCTCTCACAGAACGTTTCTTCTATACGTCTAAATGTGGGACGCGGCCGACTAGATTCTGCTTGAAGCTCGACGAGTTCCTGAGGCTCAACGCCCCGGAAGACCTTGCCGGGCTCACGGCCGCGATTGCCATGGCGAGCCTGACCGTCTGGGAGAGCATACCCTTCAAGTCAGGTCTCCTCTCAGAGGTCAACCCCTCGGGGGAGACACAGAAGGCCATCGACGTCTACTCCAACGACGCCTTCGTCGAAGCGCTGACAGGGACAGGTTTAGCGTCCGAGGTCGCCTCGGAGGAAATGGCCGAACCGGTGGAGGCAAAGGGCGGGGTGAGCGTGGCGATGGATCCACTCGACGGGAGCTCGAACGTCGACACCAACAATCCGATCGGGAGCATATTCGGCTTCTACTCGAAGAAGCTGCCGACGGCAGGCAAGAACCTCACGGGGGCGCTCTACGTGACATACGGCAGCATGGTGACGCTGACCTTCTCCTTCGGGAAGGGAGTACACAGGTTCGTCGCCGTCAGGGATGGCGGGAGCATGGGCTTCGAGCTGCTGGGGGTCAATCTGAAGCTCCCGGCAAAACCTGAGGTGTACGGTTTCGGGGGGGCGAGGAAGGATTGGATCCCTCCAGTAGCACGATTCTGGCATTCCCTGGAAGAGAGGGGCCTGAGGAACAGGTACTGCGGGACATTCGTCGGCGACTACAACCAAGTCCTCACCCGGGGCGGGATCTTCTCCTACCCTGCCTTGGTCAACAGGCCGAGAGGGAAGCTGAGGGTCCTTTACGAGAGCGCGCCCATGGCTTACATCAACCAGCAGGCTGGCGGATACGCCAGCGACGGGGAAGGGAACATCCTCGACATCGCGCCCACTGAGCTGGCGGAGACGTCCCCTCTATACATAGGAAGCGAACCCCTGGTGCGGGAAGTCGAAGGGGACATCTTGTCGGAGAAATCTTAGCTGCGCCGTCGTTTTGCATCGGTTAGCCCACCCTCTGTCGCTCTTTCAAAAACAGGAGAGGAGCGCCTTCGTCTCCGAGGGCGCCCTTGTTCTTTCCGACTCTGGTTCTATGGGAATGTACCGAGTGTCTTGACCGCTTCTGCGACTCTGCCAACACCGACGATCATCGCGCCGGTCCTCATGTCCACGCCGTGCTTCACGCTGGCATCGTGCACGTCCTTGAAGGCGCCTGTGATCTTCTTCTCCAGCATGTCGTTGACTTCGGCCTCCGTCCAGCTGATCCTCTCCAGGTTCTGGACCCACTCCAGGTAGCTTACGATCACGCCGCCTGAGTTGGCCAGGATGTCGGGGATCATGAAGACCTTGTTGGCATGCAGGATCTTGTCCGCTTCCGGTGTCGTGGGGCCGTTGGCGCATTCTGTGATGATCTTCGCCTTGACTCCCCTTGCTGTGTCTGGCAGGATGCTGTTTTCGAGTGCTGCTGGGCTGAGGATGTCGACGTCCAACTGGAGGAGCTCCTTGTCCGTGATTGGCTGGCTTCCGGGGAATCCGACCACCGAGCCGGTCTTCTCCTTGTAGGCGATGAGCTTGTCGGCGTCCATGGGCGTCTTGCTCGTGATCGCGCCCTTGGAGTCGCTGGCCCCCATCAGCTTGGAGCCGTAGGTCTGCAGGATTTCTGCGAAGTTGGAGCCTGCGTTGCCGAACCCCTGCACTGCGAATGTGGCCCTCTTCAGGTCGATCTTGTTCACCTTGGCCGCTTCTACCGTGCAGAATACTGCTCCCCTTCCGGTGGCCTTGTCTCTTCCGAGAGAGCCCCCGAGGGAGATGGGCTTGCCCGTGATTACGGCTGGCGCCATGAACCCTTCCAGGGTGCTGTACGTGTCAAGGATCCAGGCCATTGTCTGCGAGTTGGTGTATACGTCTGGCGCGGGGATGTCCTTGTATGGACCGATAATGGGCGCGATCGCTGCTGCGAAGCGGCGCGTCATGCGCTCCAGTTCGCCCGGTGACATGTGCTTCGGGTCGCATATGATGCCCCCCTTGGCGCCTCCGTAGGGGATGTTGGCGACGCTTGTCTTCCAGGTCATCCAGGCCGACAGCGCCTTCACTTCATCCAGCGTTACGCCCGGGTGATACCTGATTCCGCCCTTGAATGGCCCTCTTGCGTCGTTGTACTGGACTCGGTACCCGGTGAAGACTCGGGTCTTGCCGTTGTCCATCCTCACTGGGAGTGATACTGTGAGTTGTCTCTTCGGGTTGGCTAGAATCTGGTGGATGCCTTCGTCAAGCTTCAGGTACTCGGCAGCAATCCTCAGCTGCTCGAGCGCGTTCTCGAATGGGTTTGGTTTTGGTTGATCCATTTGCTTCGTCTCGTATTTCTGAGCCATAAAATCGGCCCTAATTATATTGTATATAACGGGGTGTCTTGTTTCTCACTTTAGAGAACCAGCGAGCTCTCTTATCTTGGCTTCCCAGTCCTGCGCTTTCACGACGCTGCTGGCCACGAGCACCCCGTCCACCCCCAGCTCTACCGCCTTCGCGACGTCCTCGCCGCTCACTATGCCCGCCCCGCACAGTATCCTCCCGCCGTAACCCGTCTTCCTCACGGCGGACACTGTCCTTTCGACTAGCTCCGGCTTTGCCCGTGAAACGGCCACACCGGACCCGATGAGCTCCGGGGGCTCGATTGCGAGGTACCTCGGCCCAAGGCGAGCCAGCTCGGCGGCTTCGGCTGCCGTCTGAGAGCACAGGCAGACCCCCATCTCGAGGCTCGCAAGCTTCGGCACAAGCTTCCTCAGCTCTCTCGGCGGGACCCTCGACTCGCTGTGGTTCAGTATCGTCCCTGAAGCGCCGGCGACCCTAACTCCTTCAGGCATTATCGCCCCGGTGGTCTTGTCTCCTGACTTGCTCCCGACCGATTGGCTGTACACCTGGACCTTGACCTTCGAAGCAACGAGTGCGAGCATCGGCGTCGGCGGTGCGACGATCGCTTCAAAATCAATGGAGTCAGCTGCCCTCTTCACCGCGAGGGCGAGCCTCACCGAACCTTCCCCGAGTACCTCGGGATAGTTCTTGAAGTTGACGATGAGCGTCCTCAAGTGATTTTCGCTCTAACCCGGCGCGGCCTCTTAAAGGATGGCGTAGCTACCTGTCCGGTCTCGGGAGGGAATCCGTCTGCCTAGAACCCGTCCTCGTCCGAGTCCTCTTCCCAGCCGTCCTCGTCCAGGTCTTCGTCCAGGTCCTCGTCGAGTTCCTGATCCTCTTCCGACATTGCGGCCCCGGCGCTTCCGATTGCTCTATTAAACGTCGCGCTTGTGCGGCGACCGGACTTTGGGTTCCAATTTAGTAGCAATGGATCGTGCCGCCATTGTCAAGGCTGCGGCCATCGTCCGGCGCGGCGGCCTCGTGGTGTATCCGACAGACACGGTCTATGGGCTCGGTTGCGACCCCTTCGATCCTCGCGCCGTCCGGCGCCTCTTTGAAGCCAAGCGCAGGTCGGCGAAGCCTGTCCCGGTGCTCTGCTCGTCGACGCGCAAGGCGGAATCGCTCGTCGAATTCAGTCCCAAGGCACGGCAGCTCGCGAAGGAGCACTGGCCGGGCGCCCTGACCATAGTGGCCCCCCTCAGGAAGTCCGTCCCACCGGACCTGACCCAGGGCTCCTCCACTCTTGGGGTGAGGGTGCCTGCGAGCGAAGATTGCCGCCGTCTTATCACGCTCTGCGGCGGGTGGATCACTGGGACGAGCGCCAACCTTTCGGGGAGGCAATCGGCGAAGACAGCGTTGGAGGCTTCGCGCCAGATCGGTGAACGGGTGGACCTCATTCTCGACGGGGGGACCCTGAACGGGGAGGCGTCGACGGTGGTCAGGGTCGTCCAGGACACGGTCACAATCTTAAGAACCGGTCCAGTCGGGGTCGGAAAAGAGGGTAAGTAGGACGAACCTCATAGTTACTTCAGGGAAGGGGCTCGAAGCAAGGGCGTCAGCCGAATTCAAGGAGATAGCCCTCCTGTCCGGTATCCGCAAGCTCACCATCGACAGGTCCGCCTTCGACGGGGTCATCGAGGTGGACGTCGAAAACCCGAAGGCGCTCCTATCCTTCATCACAGACTTCGTACGCTCGGAACCGTTCAAGGTCAGGTTCATCCTGCGTGTCATCCCGGTAGACAGGGTGGTGGACACCAAGGTCGAGGAGATTGCGAAGGCGGTCAAGGAGCTGGCACCCGCCATCGGGCCGGGGGAAACGTTCAGGATCACCATCGAAGCAAGGGATTCCCCCTACTCCGACAAGGTGCTCATCGACTCCCTTGCCGACGCGATCGACAGGAAGGTGAACCTGGACTCCCCCGACAAAGTGGTCCTGCTGGAGATTCTTGGCGAATACTCGGGTGTGTCGGTCATCTCCCCACAAGAGATAGTGAGTATTCAGAAGCTCAAACGGGCGACCTAGACCCTCTTCGCGCTGAGCAACGCCGCCTTCTCCACTCTGATCAGCTCTTCGATAGACAGCTTCCGTCTTGGGAGCTCGGACTTCTTGACGTCGCGCGTCCCTTTGACCGGGGTCCTGTTGGCTATGATCAAAAGGAACGGCTCTCCTGGTCTCGCGCCTTCTTCAGAGAGCGCCGCGGAAATCTGGGTGGTGCCGGCCAACCTCAGTACGAAGTCGATCTCCCTCTTCTTCGCCAGGAGACTCCCGGAAGCATCCGCCTGGAATGTCTGGGCGGCGATCATTTCGATGAACCTCTCGTTCCCTGCAGCCGCCGGGCGCACAGCCTGCAGCATGGCTCCCGCGTTGGAAGCTGCCAGCCCTGTCCTTGTCTTCTCGTTGTTCTGTCGTTTGCCGCA
>JACWAI010000080.1 GCA_014874415.1 Nitrososphaerales archaeon | reverse complement strand
GAAAGGGAGCTCGAGGCATGACCACGCTCAAAATTGGTGTCCTGGTCTCCGGCAGGGGCTCGAACCTGGAGGCGATCCTGAGAGCCACGCGGAGTGGTATCAAAGGGGCAGAGGTGTCGGTGGTGATCAGCAACGTGCCTGACGCGAGGGCGCTCGAGGTGGCCAGGCGGTTCGGGGTGAAGGCTGTGGCGCTGCCCAGCGAGGGCGTCCCGCGCGAAGACTACGACGCGAGACTGATCGAGGTCCTCCGCAATCACGGGGTCGAGCAGGGGAAGGGTCTTGTTCTTCTTGCTGGATACATGAAGCTGCTCTCCAAGCGGTTTGTGGAAGCGTACGCAGGCCGGATAATGAACGTCCACCCGTCCCTCCTGCCATCTTTTCCCGGGCTGGACGCACAAAGGCAGGCTCTCGAATACGGGGTCAAGATATCCGGGTGCACGGTCCACTTCGTCGTCCCCGAAGTCGACGCAGGGCCGATAATCGTGCAGAAGGCCGTGGAGGTTCGCCGGGGCGATACTGAGAAGACGCTCGCCCGCCGCATCCTCACACAAGAACACAAGATCTACCCCCAGGCCGTGAAGCTGTTCGTCGAAGGACGGCTGAGCGTCGAGCAGGGGAGGACCGTAATCATCCGATGACGGCGATCCTGATGGACGGGAAGGCGCTGGCGGCCGAGGTAACCGAAGGGCTCAGAGTCCAGGTCACCCGCATGAAATCGGATGGGATGTTGCCGACGTTGGCGACGGTGCTCGTCGGCGACGACCCTGCTTCAAGGGTGTACGTTTCAAGGAAGCACAGGGCTGCCGAAGTGGTGGGCATCGGGGTCCAGAACTACACGCTCCCGGAGGACACGTCAGAGGGGGAGCTTCTATCATTGATCTCAAAGCTCAACGACGACGGCGAGGTCAACGGCATCTTGCTGCAGTTGCCTCTCCCGTCTCCCCTCGAATCCCGGAGGGTCACGGAGAAGATTGATCCTGACAAGGACGTAGACGGGCTGACGATCACTAGCGCGGGACGCTTGGCATATGGCCAGTCGGACCTCGTCCCCTGCACCCCCAGGGGGGTCATGGAACTCCTCCACCATTATCACATTGCAGTGGGGTCGTCGAAGGCGGTGATCATCAACCGGAGCATGCTCGTCGGGAAACCCCTCCATCACTTGCTGCTCAACGAGGACGCCACAGTGACCGTCTGCCATTCGAAATCTTCTGACCTCTCCTCGTTGACCAGAGAAGCGGATATCCTGATCACGGCTGTCGGACGGCGGCCAGGGTTCGTGGTGACCGCCGATATGGTGAAGGATGGGGCAGTGGTGGTAGACGTGGCCATGAACAGGGTGGAAGGGAAACTGGTGGGGGATGTCGATTTCGATGGGGTTTCGAATAAGGCGTCGTACATAACGCCGGTACCGGGTGGCGTCGGACCGATGACAGTGGCCATGCTGATGCAGAACACGGTGATCGCCACGGTGAAGCAGAAGGGCGCGGTCGTCCCCCTGGTGGCGCATCAATGAGCAAATCCGAGCTCAGGTTGAAGGCGCTCGAGTCGCGGCGCTCCCTCCCTCCTGAAAGGCTCGAGGAGCTGAGCAGGGCGGTGCAAGCAAGGCTCGAGGGCCTGCCATACTACAACAGAGCCAAGGTCGTGGCCAGCTACGTGGCAAAGCGCCACGAGGTGAGGACGCAGGGGATAATCGAGTCGGCGCTCTCGTCGGGAAAGAAGGTGATTGTCCCGAAAACGAATCTACTGACCAAGCGATTGACTTTCCATCACATCAAGTCGCTGTCGGAGCTTTCGCCGGGCGCGTTTGGAATCCTTGAGCCTGGACCCAGGGCAAAGCCAGCTCCCCTTTCCGAGGCAGACGTCGTCCTGGTACCCGTAGTCGCGTGGGATGGCAGGGGCCACAGGCTTGGATATGGCAGGGGCTACTTCGACCGGGAACTAAAGTCGAAGGGGAAGGCAGTGAGCGTAGGGCTCGCCCTGGAATCTCAGAGGTTCGAAAGCGTCCCCCAGTCGTTTCACGACGTCCCGCTCGAAGCGATAGTGACAGAGGACAGGGCCTTGATGTTCGGAGGTAACGTGAAATGAGCGAGGTCCCGAAGGTCGCAGTCCTGGCCGGGAGCAAGAGCGACCAGGCGCTAGTCGATGAAGTCGTCAAGACTCTAAACGAGCTTGGAGTCGGTTGTGACGTCCAGATAATTTCGGCACACAGGAACCCTGAGAAGCTCAGGGCCTACGTGGCCGGCTCTGGTGCTGATGTATTCATCGCAATCGCTGGCCTGGCGGCGCACCTCCCCGGGGTGATCGCTTCGATGACAGTCAAGCCGGTGATAGGCGTCCCGGTGAGCGCCAAACTAGATGGGTTGGATTCCCTGCTCTCGATCGCCCAGATGCCCCCGGGGGTCCCGGTCGGAGCTGTAGGGATCGACAACGGGCGAAATGCGGCATTGCTCGCAGCGGAGATATTGGCCGTGAGCGATTCCGGAGTCAGGGAGAAATTGAAAGGGATGAGGGAGAGTTGGAATTGATTCCCCCGGGCCGGTTCGTTCGGTCGGGAAAAGTCAAGGACATCTACGAACTTGATGAAGGGCAGCTGCTTTTCCATTTCACCGACAGAGTGTCTGCCTATGACGTCGTCCTCCCCACCATGGTCCCGCGAAAGGGAGAGGTCCTCTGCAAACTTGGTGCGTATCTCTTCGAGAATCTCGGCATGCCCAACCACATGGTGAGGCTCGAAGGGGATGATATGATGGTCGTGAAGAAAATGGAAATGATATTGGTCGAGTGCGTGGTCAGAGGTTACCTGTATGGCAGCCTCATGGAGCGCGTCGCCAAGGGCGAGGCAAAAGTACCTGTTCAACCTATCTTGGCCACTAAGCTGCCCGAGCCCTACTTCGACCCGACCACGAAGTCCGAGGTGAAGGACGAGCCGATTACAGAAGCCGGCATAGTCGACCAGGGGAGGATGACCGCAGGGGAGCTGGCCGAGGTGAAGCGTGCCTCCTTCGAAGTCTACGGGCGGCTAAGTGAAAGAGCAGCCGGCGCCGGTTTCCTCCTCGCCGATTTGAAGCTGGAGTTCGGTAGAGACGGTGGAGCGAGCATACTTCTGGGTGATTCCATAGGGCCGGACGAGTTCAGACTGTGGCCGACAGAATCCTATTCGACCGGCAAGACCCAGGAGAGCTACGACAAGCAGCCCATCAGGGACTGGCTGAGTTCTACGGGCTACAAGGCCAAGCTCGACCAGGCCAGAAAGGCTGGTATGCCCATCCCGCCGCCTCCGGTGTTGCCCGATTGGCTCGTGGATGAAACGAGCAGAAGGTACGTCGCGGTATACGAGGCGCTTACAGGAAAGAGCTTGTAGTGGGGCGCGGCGCGATGGGAAAGGACGCCTATGCTAGGGCCGGAGTAGATCTGGGCAAGGTGGGCGGAATCCAGCGTGGCGTCACGCGCCAGCTGGAGACCACGTTCGCCCAGAGAAGCGGCCGGATCGGTGCACCCCTCAACGAAATAGGACACTATGGAGGATTGGTCGATATTGGGGGCGGGCGGGCCCTCGCCCTTCACACCGACGGGGTCGGGTCGAAGGTCCTCGTTGCCCAGTCGATGAAGAAATTCGATACGATCGGAATAGATTGCGTGGCAGTCACCGTGAACGACCTGATCTGCCTGGGCGCAGAACCCATCTCTCTGGTCGACTATATCGCTCTTGAGCGCGAGAACGAAGAACTCGTTTCTGAGCTGGGCAAGGGGCTCGTCGAAGGCGCCCGCGCCGCATCGGTGGCTATTGTTGGAGGGGAGACGGCGATACTGAAAGATGTCGTGAAGGGGGTCGACGGGAACGGGTTCGACATGGTGTCCATGGGGGTCGGCCTCGTGAAGAAGTCAGAAGTCGTCGATGGGAGCGCCATCGAAGCCGGTGACGTCGTGGTCGGTGTCTCCAGCTCGGGCCTCCATTCTAACGGCTACACGCTCGCGAGAAAAATCCTCAAGCACGTTCCGGTGAATCAATACGTTCCCGAGCTTGAGTCGAGCCTCGGAGAGGCTCTGCTGGCCCCGACCTACATCTATGTGAAGCCGACCCTTGAGACATTGAAGGTCGCCGAAGTCCATGGGATCGGCCATATCACCGGAGGTTCGTTCTCGAAGCTGACTAGGCTCGTCGGCGCCAGGAAGCTGATGTTCGATCTTCGATTGCCTACTGCGCCTCCGATCTTCAGGTTGCTCCAGAAGGGGGGAGGACTGACCGAACGCGAGATGTATCGCACGTTCAACATGGGGGTCGGCCTCTGCCTTTCTGTGCCGGAACGGCATGAAGGCAAGGCGATTCGACAGTTCGAAAGGGCGGGGTTCGCCGCGTTTCACGTCGGGGAAGTTGTGAAGGGGAATGGCGTTCGCGTCAACGGGGTGAAGGTGGCGTAGTAAACGAGTGACGTCCTGCGCGCCTGTGTTCTGCCAAGGTCGGGCCGATGACGCCTTCCACAAAGTCGTCGCAGTGTTTCTCGGCGTCTCCAACATGTTGGCTAGAATCGAGAAGCCGCAAAATCTCCGCTCTTGTCAGCTTGGATGAAATCGCCTTCTGGTCGGCTAGCAGCTTTGGGAGAGGGTTGGGCTTCCCTTTCATCACGTCGTCCCACGCCTTGAACGACTGGGCTCTAATCAGTTCGTGAATCTTCTGCCTGTCCCCCCCTTTCTCGACTAGCTTCATCATTAGTGCTTCGGTCCCTGCGAACGACCCATACCTTTCGAGGTTCTTGTTGATCATGGCAGGGTACACCCGGAGGCCCTTGAGGATACGCTCGTAAATCATGAGGCATTCGTCGACCGCCAAGAATGCCTCGGGGATGACTAGGCGTCTGGATGCAGAATCGTCCAGCGTCCTCTCGAGGATGCTATTCGCGGCGTTGGAGAAGGCGACGAGGGGGAGAACTGAAACGAACCTGGCCAGGGAGCACATCCTTTCCGCGGTCACGGGGTTCCTCTTGAAAGGCATCGCGCTGGACCCTACCTGGAATTCCTCGATGGGTTCCGACATCTCACCGAAGGGCGGAGACTGGAGAATCCTCAGGTCAAGCCCGAATTTGTGACAGCTCTGCGCGATTGAGGCGAGCGATGAGAGGAGGATGTAGTCGGCTTTCCTGGGGTAGGTCTGTGCAGAGACATCGAACGAACCGAGTCCCAGGGCCGCCATCACGGACCCCTCCAACTTCTCGACCGCCGCGTCCGTCCCGAGCATGGCCTTGAAGCTGGCCGACGTTCCAACCGCCCCTTTGATCCCCTTTCCCAGGAGGAATCGCTCACGGACGGCTTCGAGGAGGCGTATGTCCATCACGAGGTCCTGGGCGTAGTTCGCGAACCTGTAGCCCAAGGTCGTGGGCTCGGCAGGCTGCACGTGTGTCCAGGCCATGCAAACCGTTCCCTTGTATCTGACGATCTTCTCCCTGGCGGCTTTCAAGCACGCCAGCAATCTCGACTGGATGATGTCCGATGCTGAGATAAAGGAGATCATGTCGGCGTTGTCTTCGATGTCCATGGAGGTGGCGCCGAGGTGCAGCTTCCCACCCCCGATCTTCGCCTGGTCTGCGAAGGTGCGCAGCTCGGCCATCAGGTCGTGTTTGATTTTCTTCTCGAGGTGGTGTGCTTTGGCGATATCGACGTGTGTTCTGTCGGACTTCGACCTGATGTCTTTAATCTCTGATTCAGACAGAAGGCCCGCGTCAAACTGCGACTGGGCGAGGGCGAGCCAGACCTTCCTCCAGTTCGTTCGTCTTTCCTTCTCGGAGAACGTCTTCTTCATCTCTTGGCTTCCGTAGCGCCATGTGAAGGGTGAAAGGAAGACGTCGTAGCCGAAGCTTTCGTCCTTCAAGAATTCCGACGAACCCGGGGTTGGCCATTAAACTCTTCGTGTTGGCGCGCCGGGGGTAGGATTCGAACCCACGCGACCCGAAGGTCACGGGCTGACTGGTCGTTGATCTCGAGTTGCGGACCCGCTTCGGAATCTGGCGAGTTGCCCGCGCATTAACCACTCTGCCACCCCGGCCCAACAGAAGCCCGCTCCCGACCTCTATTATTTCTTTGAGGGTGAGCGCATCTCACCGTTTCAATGTCCTAGTAAGGAAAGCCGTGGTGATTTCCCAAGCTTCTTCTGCCGCGGCGCGGTCGTACCTATCTTCTTTCACCTCATTGAAGAAGTCGTGCCTGGTGTTAGGGAATGTCTTGATGGTCAAATCGTTCCTGTTTCTCAGCGCGGCGCCTAGAAACCCTGGCACCTTGGGAGCCATCAGTTCGTCGTGTTCTGCGTAGATGGCGAGCATGGGCACAGACACGCCGCGCAGGTCAGTCTCCTTCGGCGGCTCTGCACAGTAGGCAACCACTGAATTGGGGTGGTCGCGTTTCGTCGCCGCCGCCAACGAGAGCCCCCCGCCGAGGGAGAATCCGAGGGTCGCAATGGTTCCGTGCTTGGTCCGCCCTTCCCTCACCGCTTCCATCGTGGTTTCCATCAAGCCGTCCCTGAACTCTTGATCATACAACACAGATAGGACTTCGCTGGCCACGTCCCCAGCACGCTTCCTGGCGAGCTCTTCGGCGACCTTCTTCTTGTCTTTCCTTTCTTCCAACGAGAGGTCCCAGACCGCGTTCATCGCGTCGCTTATGTTCTGAGCGGTGAGGAGCCTCTCGTTTCCCCTGTAGAGGTTTGGGACTGACGTTGCAAACCCGAGTTTACCGAGGCGTTTGCAGACTTTATCGGTGTGAGAGTCGGGGCCCCAGACCTCGTGGAGCACCACGACCAAGGGGACCTCGTGGTTCGGCTGAGCCGTCAACTAGACGCTTCTGTGTAACCGCTTGTTTAAATCAAATATCGCCTCAGGTTGGCTTCGATGAAAGTCTCTCTGGTGTGGTCGAGCCCGTCCCCCGAGAAGACCATCGCCATGGCCATGAGGAGATGCTACAGCACCAAACCCATCGAGGAGATCGAGGGGGAACTCGAGCAGAAGGGGGCCGAGTACTGGAGGTATCTGTTGACCAAGGCCCTTCAAGACAAATCACTTGACGTCCTCGAGCACTTCACGATGACCCTCCTAATCGATGGGGCGGGGGACGAAGTTGGCGCCCTGACTCGCAACTTCCCCTACGTGCGCGCGACCCAGCTGAGGGGAACTGACTGGATGGCTTCGATGAACGCGAGGACGCTGGTCGAACTGTGGAGAGCCTCCGCCTGGAGGGCGTTCGCCAGACTTGTGATTTCCGAGTTGGACGACAAGGGGACTTGTCCAATCTTCAACGAAGTAGCTTTCAGTGAGACGATACATGCGAGTTAAGCTCGTTTCTAATGCCGAAAAGTGACAAACCCACATTGGGAGTTAAGAGATAAGAAACAGGAACGATAGTATAACCTGTGCAGATTCAGGTAAACAAAGTGTGTTAATTTGTGTTGGGTTGCTCAGGGAAGATAGTGGAATGGGAACACCTGGCACCCGAATTTTAGTCCGAACCAGTTCGGTGAATACAAGGTTCCGACGCCGATTGTCGCGCATCCAAGCGACCTATAGATTGGATGATTCCCAGTGACGCGCCCGCCACAGACAAAACCAATCGTGCCACAATCCTGTGTATACCAATAGAAGACAGGGGCGAGGAAGAAGACCAAGCAAACAACAACCACCGCGCTTACTAGGACAACTTTCGAGGGGCGTTTCGTGCTTCGGTACACCTGGAAAGCTAATTAATTCTGCTCAGGAGAATGCCTCACCTTTAGCAACAGGAACGAAGAGACCGCGGCCGCCCCGAGGATGGCGATGAAGTATGACAGCAAATTCAGGTAAGGTGCTCCACTTGTCACAGACATGGTTCCTGCCGGCCCCCCAAATGGACCAATGGACGCCGTGCTGCAGGGCGCAGCCACCCACGTCGCGTTCGGATACGTGGCCGTCCAGCACCCGATACCCGGCGTAGGGGTGTTGTTCATGCTCTGGACCCATTGCTCTTTAGTCATGTTTGTCCCGGTTGCGGCCATGGACATCGACGCTGACGACGCCAGGACCAGGCCCAGTGCCAGGACCAAGACCATTAGCCGACCGTTCATTTTTGAACTCACCATCGCTTAGTGAGGGTGCGATATGATGAACTTCGGTCCGAGTATTCGGACATAAGTATATTACATGAAACGAGTCCAGAATGTTATGGCATGCGGTGGCTAGACGCATCCATAGTTGGATCTTTCGTCTTCTCTGTGGTCACTTCGGCCATGGCTATCTTCCAGGCCACCATCTACTCTGGAGTTGGTCCGTTCGCCCTCTCCCCCGCGGGTCCTCCTCCCTCATTCTGGGATGGATTGTTCCTTCAGATTCGGCAAGGGTCGGCATATGCAGCGCCTCTGGGCTGGGCGGGACTCGTTTCTATGTGGATATGGCGTGGGCACACGAAGTCCAGGTGGGAGCGGTTAGGCTACGACAAGGATTCCTTTCAGCTGATGACAAAAATGAAGGGAGCGGCCACCAGGCTGAAGCTCCTCGAATCTCTCGATACGCCCATGGATAGATATCAGCTGGCCAACAAACTTGGGTTGGACTGGAAATCGATCGACAGGCAGACTGAGGTTCTCGGCCGATATGGTCTGATAAGGGAACAGGAGGCGTACGGCCGAGTAAAGATGTATTCCATCACAGAGAACGGACGAACAATGCTGAAGCTCGTGAGAGAGTTGGATGAGAAGTCCGGCTAGCCGCTGGCAGGGATGGCTTCGCTACACCGATACAACGAGTATCCGCATCATCTTCGGGCATCCTTTTCTAGTCGCTTCGGCTCTTCTGGACGCGGCGAACTATTCCAGCATGACACGTCATCACCTGACGAGAAATCTAGAAATCCCATTTAAGGAGTGCACAGAATCATGAGGGTAAAGCTCCTCTACCACACAGATCTAAACGCGCTCAAGCAGGCGACGGGGCAGAAAGGCGTCTCCTTCGACCCGGAAGCCATGATGGACCACGTCGTCTACATGTTTGAAATCGAGGACGTAAGCAGAGTTACGACCCACCAACTGGTCCGACATAGAACGGTCTCCTATGATCAAGAGTCCCAGAGGTTCTCGGCGGCCACCAGGGAAGGGGTGGTTACACCCCCGAGCATTCAGTCCAACGAAACCGCGTACAAAGCGTACGACGACGCCCTCAAGATTGTCTACTCCTCCTACGAGAAGATGGTGGCTGCCGGCGTCCCCAAGGAAGATGCGCGGTACATACTCCCGAGCGCCATCAAGACGAAGCTCGTGATGACCCTGAGTGCGAAGAGCCTGATGCATTTGGTATGGCAGAGGACTGCGTTGCAGGCCCAGTGGGAGATCAGGAATCTTGCGATGGCGATGCACGAGCTTGCCCAAGAGGCGACGCCGGAGCTCTGGACCAAGATCATAGAGAGGTAAGGTAGTTCTTGGTCAAAGCCTTCGGCACGGCCGGCGTCAGAGGTGTCTTCAATCGGACGCAGACCCCCGAACAGGTATACAGGCTCGCCGAGACAATCGCGTTCGCTTCGGGGAGAGGACGATATGGTGTGGGATGGGACGGTCGCAAGGCTTCGGCCCTGCTGGCGAAGACAGTCCTGTCGGCGGTGAACGCAGTGGGGAGCGATGCGAACGTCTTCGGCCTCGTGCCCACCCCTGTCCTCGCCTTCGGGACGCGCTCGAGATCTTGCATCGCCGGGTTCTCCGTGACGGCCTCCCATAACCCTGCTGAGTTCTCGGGGGTCAAGGTCTTCAACGGCAAGGGGATGGAGCTTCCGAAGGGGGATGAAGAGAGGATAGAACGAGCCATGGGCGTGGACGTGATGAAACCATCGGGGAGGTTCGGGCTGCTGGTTCCAGATGAAGAGGTAGTCGATGACTATGTGGAGGCCGTGGTCTCGAGATACCATCTTGCGTCTCAACCCCTCAGAATCGCCGTGGACTGCGCCAGCGGCCCCGGAGGGCTGGTGACCCCCGAGATTCTGAAGCGGCTGGGCCATCAGGTGGTTCCTGTCAACGCGCAGGTGTCGTGGCGCTTCCCGGCAAGGCCCCCCGAACCCACGGCGGCGAACCTTACCGATTTCGCCAGAATGATCCCCGCGCTGGGAGTTGATTTCGGCTTCGCCCATGATGGGGATGCTGACAGGCTCGTGATGGTCGACGCCACTGGCAATGTTGTCCCTGACTCGATTCTCACAATACTCGCTCTTAGGGGGCTCGGCCTGAACAGAGGGACCGCTGTGATATCAGAGAACTCTTCCAGCGCCGTGGCGGAGGAGGCCGAGCGGCTGGGCCTGACGGTGAAGAGGAGCAGGGTAGGGAAGACGTTCGCCGTACTGGAAGCCGAGGGGGGCGTGTTCGCCTCCGAACCGAGCAAAGTCGTGGACCCGGCGTGGGGTTTGTGGGAGGATGGGATCAACGCGTCGGCGCTCGTTTCAAGCCTGCTTTCTTCAGACAGAGGCTTTCTCGGTCGCGTGATACAGGACGTGAAATGGAGGTACCGGCAGACAAACATCAGGGCGGCGGTCAGGATGGATGCGCTGACGGCGAAGGTCCGCGAGTCGTTCCGGAAGTTCAGGGTCTCCGAGGAACGAAGCCTCGACGGGCTGAAGCTCGTGCTCGCCGACGGCTCTTGGGTGATGTTCAGGCCCTCAGGGACCGAACCAATCACGAGGGTGTACTGCGAATCCAAGGACCCCCAGGTCCTCGACTCGCTGACGCAGTTGGGCATCCAGTGCGTTCAATCTTCTAATACATCGTAAAGGGTTCCCGCGTGCGATGCAGGAGTCGAAGGTCATCTCCAGGATATTGTCGTCCGGCTACATGCTGGACGCCAGGGCCTTCGATATGATCAGCAAACTCCCGCCGGGCGCCGACCTCGACGGGTTTGTGGAGAGGCTCCTCGAGGTGAAGGCCGGCGCAGTGGGAGAAGCGAAGGTGATCACTGAAGGGGACGTCGAGATGTTGGTGCCCCGCGAAGCCCCCCCGGACGTGGAGCGTGGCCCTGCTCCTGACCTCGCCGAGCTCGAAGTGCTCTCCGACCCCACCCAGGCCATAGCGCCCGCAGAGGGGGCCGACGGCTTCGGCAGGCTGTTTCGCGACAGATATGAGAGGCTCCTTTCGATTGTCAGGGAGAGGCTGGACACCAAGAGCAGCGCCACTGTCTCTGCTACGAAGAACCTCGCTCCGGGGAAGAAGGTCAAGGTCGCTGGCCTCCTCGCAGACCGCTCGAGCAGGCGTGGCTTCGTGGAGCTCAGGGTGGACGACCCCACGGGGACTTTGAAGGTGGTATGCCGAGAGGGACCAGCAGAGAAGTCGGCCCTCGAAGCTCCGCTCGACAGCATGGTCGTAGTGGACGTTTCGAAGTCCAAGTCCGGGCAGGTTTTCACAGATTCCATCGTCCTGCCAGACGTGCCTGGACGGCGGGTCGTATCGTCGTCTCACAGGGTCTACGCCGTCCTCCTCTCCGACCTGCACATCGGCAGCAGGATGTTCCTGTCGGACGACTTCGGGCGCTTCCTCCAGTGGCTCAACGGAGGGTTTGGGGACAAGGACGTGGTGAGCCGGATCAAGTATCTCGTGATAGCAGGCGACCTGGTGGACGGGGTGGGGGTGTATCCGGGCCAGGAGTTCCAGCTGGCTGAAAGAGACCCCAAGAAGCAGTATGAAATGGCGGCCGAGCTACTGAAGCGGGTGCCGGGTCACATCCAGATAGTGCTCTCGCCTGGGAACCACGACGCCGTCAGGCAGGCGCTCCCACAGCCTGCAGTGGCCGTCGACATGGCCGAGTCCCTCTATGCCATGGACAATGTGCGCTGGGTCGGGGACCCTTCGTATGTCAAATTGCACGGTGTGACCTTCCTAGTTTATCACGGCAAGAGCCTTGACGATGTGATAGCCACCACGCCGAACCTCGCCTACGACAGGCCGACCGACGCGATGAAGCTGCTTCTGAGGGCCAGGCACCTTGCGCCGACCTATGGGAAGCGGACGGCGCTTTCCCCTGAACTCCGTGACTACATGGTGGTGGACCAGGTCCCCGACGTGTTCCATGTGGGCCACGTGCACACCTATGGAGAGATGTCGTACAGGGGGACCCTGCTCGTCAATTCGGGGACGTGGCAGGCACAGACGAGTTTTCAGTCCAACATGGGGATGGAGCCCACGCCGAGCATCGTTCCCGTGCTAGATCTTTCCACGCTCAGGGCTGTGAGGCGCAACTTCGGGGCGGCGGGGTTCCAAGCTTCCCAGCCGCCTGCCCTTTAGCCTGAGAGGTCGCTCGATTTGGTCCTAGACGGCAGAACGCCTAGCTCGCCATTGAGAATGCCGGGTCCTCGGAGAGGGTCTTCTCGAGGGTGTCCTTCCCGATGAGCAGCTGGATTTTCTTCGTGCGCCCGCGCCTCCCTTTGCTTACGACTGAGGCCTCCACGAGCCCCAGAAGGTCGAGGTCGCCCAGTATCCCGCTCAGCCGCCTCTGGGTGAGCGTTTCGATGCCAAGCCTCTTGCACAGGTTGCTGTACGCGATGTAGAGTTCCCCGGTGTTGGTCCCGCCGTCGAACCTCGAAACGGCGAAAAGGATCGCTTTGTTCTGCACCGGCAGGGAGCGTATGGCTTCGTCGACCCTGTCGACTTCCATCTTGTCAGAGGCAACCCGTATGCACGAGTCGTCAATCTGTTTCAGCCCTTCGCGCTCGGCGACCTCCCCGGCGATCCTGAGCAGGTCGATGGCCCGCCTTGCGTCTCCGTGTTCAGACCCGGCCATCGCTGCGCAGAGGTTGATCGCTGCAGGCGAGGCGACCGACGGCCTGAAGGCTTCCTTGGCTCTCTCTGTGAGTATTTCCCTGAGCTCGTCGACGGTGTAGGGCGGGAACACGAGCTCCTCCTCGCTGAGGCTGCTAAGGACTCTTGGGTCCAGACCGTCCTTGAACTTCAGGTCGTTGGAGATTCCCACGAGTGAAAGGAAGCCCGGCGACAACCGTTCGTTCGACCTCGTAAACTCGTAGAGGATACCATCACCAAATTCCTTAACGAGATAATCGATTTCATCCATTACTAGAACGGCGTGAATTCCATTCCTCTTGATTTGCCTAGAGATTCTCCCTACGACTTCGCCTATTGAGAGGCCTGTGAATGGTATCTGGTCCTCTTTCGGCAGGTCGAGAGATTTGGAGAATTCTGCCAGGGTTCGGTATTCCGTGTTCTCGGTTCGGGTGTTAACATAGGCCACGACGAGATTCTTTCTCTCTGCTTCCTTCTCTAGCTCCTTGAGGACGGATTTTGCAACGGCGGTCTTCCCAGTTCCGGTTTTGCCATAGAGTAGCAGGTTCGACGGTTTGGAGCCTTTGAGTATAGGAGAGAGTATTTGCGCTATCTCGTCGGATTGTGCTTCTCGGAAAGGAAGGTTTGGTGGAAGGTAATCAGGATTCAGGGCTTTTCGTTCAATGAACACGGTTTGGCCTTCCTTCGCCCTGCGGAAGATTTCTTTGACGCTGCGCGACATTGATGAACAGTGGAAACACTGGTCTAGATAGGTCTTTGGCGGGGCAACCCCGCGCACCCTCCCCTTTCATTAGAAGATACGCGCGTATGGCTAGGGATGTCCATGAGCTCATCTCCCATTATTGATGACAAGGTGGAACTAGTCCCGTTGCCGTCCGTGTCGTCTGAGAATGAGCATCGATTTCAAGATCCGCATCGGGCTGCTGCTCGTCTCTGCGGCCATCTCCGCGTTCGCGGCCCTGGCCACGGCCCACGGACTTTACGTGGGCTTCTTGGACGAGATTGGCGGGACGACCCCCTAGTAAGGGGCCATCCCGTTTCTATTTTTTCAGCGGGACGATGGATTCCTTGCGCAAGGCCGCTTCCATCCTGCGAAGGTCGAACTTCCATTGCCCGTTCTGGTACATGTTGTAGGGGATCGTGAAAGACGTGGAGTCGGCGGGTTTGACGAAGCTGATTTCCATCTTTGGAGCCAGACCGCGGACTGAGCTGCTGATGTAACTGGAGACGTTGATCAGGTCCGTGACGGGCACGTATAGCATCGCGATGTACGTTCCATCCTTGAGAAGGTCTTCCAACCACAGGAAGGGGATCTTGCTTACCGCGGCTTGGATTTCAGTAAACTCGGATTTGCTCAGGCCGTGGAAAACCAGCCGGGTCGTTGCGGTGGAATGGATCAGTCTCTTGGTTGTGTCTTGCGTCCATCTGATCCTGTATGAGGGGACGAGCTTCCACTTCTGGACGTGCGTCCTGTAATGATACTCCAGCGTCTTCTGGTGAACCTTCAGCTTCTTCGCTATGCCAGTCAGGTGCTGGAGCGAATCCTTCTGCAACTCTTTGATCACGAGGAGGTCGTAATAGTCGAAGTCCTCCGTGTGCGGCTTCTTGTCAAGCGGCAGGGGTTTTGACGGCTGCTCGGCGACCTTCTCCCACTCGACCTCCCACCTCCCCGACCTGAAGTTGAAGAAGCGCGGATCCATCACTTTGTGCCTGCTTACCATGGTCTCGTCCAGCGTGAAGCCGTCCAGGACTCCTTTGTCGGTCAGGTCGGACAGGAACTCCTTGTATTGGTCGGCGGTGTTTTCAGGGAGAGAGTACTGGGCGACATAGTTCCCCTGTGGGACGACCTTGGCGAAGTAAGTGAGGTATCCTACCTGGTTCAGGGCCCTCAGAATCTGAGGGGCCATCTCGTAGTGGGACTTCGCGAAGTCCAGGGTGGCCCAGTGGAGGCGAAGACCAATCTTGTCGACATCGACCTCGGCATGAAATTTGAAACCAAGGCGACCGAAGCGCTTCTTGATCTTGTAACGAATCGTCTCCTGATGGGCCCCGGTCATCCGCGAAATCTGAGCGACGTTCCTGGGTCCAGCTGACCCGATGGCTGCGATGATACGAGCTTCCAGGTCGGGGGATTCGTCTCTTACTGCTTGGATAGGTCTGCGAAGCGACAAGTTAGGTCGTCTTAGCAGAATCGAGTAGTTAAGTTTGACAGATTCGGGTTCTGTCAAACGTGACGTTACTTCACAGACTGCGCTCTTTCAAAAAAGGGTGGAGCCGCCTATCCGACCGGGGAAGGCGGCCTGTGCAGGCGGTGTCTCGCTGCCACGAGGGTTACCGCGATGGCGGCTGCGATGAAGGCGATTGAAGCGACGATCAGAGCGTCCACGCCCAACCCCGACTGGGTCCCCGACGTGGGCGCCAGGGCCGCTGCTTGCATCGATGGGATCTGCGAAGGAAGGTAGTATTGGCTGGAGCCCTGGGCGCTCGAACCGGCCGATGCCAGCGAAGGAACCCCGCTGGGCTGGTTGGCTACCGTGCCTGCTGATGCTCCGCCGGCGTACGCGCCTTGCGATGCGACGCTCGCTGGAAGCACCCAGTAGTCAGGCTGCTGGTAGCGGAGGGTGATGCCTATGCTGTTCTGCGGTGGGAGCAGGAGCCCTGAGCCTGAAAGTCCGATGTATGTCGGCTGCCAGTAGACCGTGACGTTGACCTTCTGGCCCCCTATGGTCGTCTGAATCGTGCTCCCGTTCGAGCCGACGAGGAGTGGAACCCACTTCCATGCCGTGACAACCGCTGGTGCGTCGGGCAGAATAAGGTGGGCGATCCCGTTATTGTCGGTCTGCGCCCCCATGACGATCGACGAGTTGGCTCCCCACCAGTAGTACCACTCGCCGACGACGGACGCGTAAACCGAAGCGTCGGCTGCGGCCGTCCCGTTGACGTAGGCCACCTTGACGGTGACAGGTGCCGTGGGAAGCTTGGAGACGTTCTGCATTCTGATGTCGATGGCCTGTGGGCCCGAGACGCTAGCCGTCGCGTAGCCGTATTCGGATGATGGAGGATAGCACCAGGGTATGATCGAGGAGGATGTCGAGCCGTTGGCAGGCACTGGGGTCGAGGTGGCGCCCGGCGAGGCGGTACCAGACCCTTGGGGCGCGCCTCCTTTCAGGGGGCAGGCGTAGCCGCCGTGGTTGTCGAAGCTCGTTGCGCTTACAGTGAACAGGTATCCGCCCGCCGGGAGCTCGAACGCTGCCGCCGGGTAGGACGTCTGCGTGGAGGCGATGAGGCTCCCTGTGAGGTTGTAGGCGGCGAACTGGAAGCTGTAGGCCTGCGAGGAAGCAGTAGTGGCGAAGACCTGGACGTTGTTGAAGGAGCCTGCCGATGCTGATGCTGGCGAGATTGTGGAGGCGGCCCCCATGAAGAGGAACGCCGTTGATAGGATGAAGGCCATTGCCTTGTATTTCGTGTTGTTGGGCAACTTTCTCGGTTTGTCTGGAAAGGCAATCTGGATATTCCTAGTGCACAGAACGGGCGTTCGAAAGTCCAGAACAGGTTGATTCCGCAGTCAGCCGGCAGGCGCCGACGGTCCCAGGACCGCAATTCTTTTGGTGGTTCCGTCAGGGGCATCCAGGGAAGGGAGTTTCACCTCTTGCCAGATAGCGTCGTGGAGGGGGTCCTGTTCGATTGGGACGGCGTGCTGCTCGATTCCCTGGGAGCCGCTTTCAGGGTGTACAACAGGGTGTTCGCGAAAATCGGTGCGAAGCTGCTCACGAATGACCAGTATCTCGAACTGCAGAGCCCTAACTGGTATGACTTCTACATCAAGATCGGGCTGCCAAAGCCTCTCTGGAACGAAGTAGATCATGAATGGTTACGTCTCTACCAGGAGGAGCGGCCGGACCTCCACGGAGATGCGTTGGAGTGCCTGGCTTCGCTGAGCAAGGCAGGGCTGAAGCTAGCTCTTGTGTCCAACGGCTCGAAAGCCCGCATAGAGGATGAGTTGGCGCGTTTCGACTTGAGAGCGAGTTTTGAGGTGGTGCTTTTCGGAGAGAAGAAGGAGGAATTGAAGCCTTCGCCCGTGATGCTTGAGAGAGCCCTTGGTGTGATGGGCATCGAGCCCCGAAGGGCGTTTTACGTCGGCGATTCGCCTGCGGACATTCAGGCGGCGAAGAGTGCGGGGGTGTCATCCATCGCCATCGCGAGAGGGCCCATCCAAGTGAAACGGCTTAGTGAAGAAAAACCCGACATGATCTTCGGCGGGCTTGCCGACTTCGCAGAGTTCCTTCTCGGGCGTCCTGGGAAGTAGCCGCCTACCCCGTCGGACCCTCGCCCAAGGCTTAAAGTGTAGAAATATTGAATGCGGGTTGATGCCAGAAAGCAGGGTAGTCCTCGTCACTGGTGCCTCGTCGGGTTTTGGGCGGGCTACGGCCACTTTGCTGGCGGCAAGGGGATACAGGGTCTTCGGCACCAGTCGCAGTCCGCCGGACCAGCGCGGCGAGTTCGAGATGCTCAGGTTAGATGTGGATTCTGAAGAATCGGTTGGTTCCTGTGTCTCAAGCCTGCTTCAGAGGGCCGGTCGCGTCGACGTGTTGATCAATAATGCCGGTTACGCTCTGACAGGTGGCCTTGAAGAAACTTCGGTCCAAGAGGCCAAGGCGTTGTTCGACACGAACTTCTTCGGCGCGGTCAGGGTTACGAATGCCGTGCTGTCGGGTATGAGACAGCGTAGAAGTGGTCAGATCATCAACGTCGGTTCCATCGCAGGAACCATCTCCATCCCCTTCGAGGGTTACTACGCCGCTGCGAAGGCGGCGGTTCTTTCCTATTCAGAGACACTGCGCCACGAGGTCAAGCACTTCAACATTAACGTCTCCGTCGTAGAGCCGGGGTTCTTCAGGACCAACATCGGAAATGCCAGGAAGGTTGCGAGCGGGACGATAGAGGACTACGCGGAGGCCCGAAAGAGGGCGGGTAGAGCCTTGCTCAAGGACGTCGACGGCGGGGGGGACCCGAAGGAGGTCGCGGAGACGATATTGGATATAGTGTCGAACCCATCGCCTCGCCTCAGGTACGCGGTCGGGAAGGAGAAACGGTACCTCCTTTTGAAGAAGGTAGTTCCCGCGTCGATGTTCGAGTCGTCGGTCAGAAACCACTACAAACTGGACGGGTAGGACTCGTCCCTCGATTTCCCATCAACTGGGCTCCCGAGCCCTGAAGGACTATTGAGAGACCTGAACCCAGTTTGGGGGGCTGGGCGTCAAACCGCTCGCCCCTCCTCAATCTTTGCTAACAGGACCGTCCAGAGGACTGTTTATTAGTGAGGTATGAAAATCATACTTTGTGGAAGAACCCGAGATAGCCACGGTAGGGACCAAGGGCCAGGTGGTGATACCACAGCAGATAAGGAAGGAGCTGGGCATAAGACCAAAGACGAAGTTGGCTATGTACAGCAGAGGGGGCAGGCTCGTGGCTGCGAAGATTGAAGCGCCAGCCCTGGGAGACGAGTTGAAGGCCCTGTTTCGAGAAGTCGACAAGCGCTACAAAGGGAAGAAAAGGCCCGCGGAACGCGAGATACTAGCCGAGATTCGGGGATACAGGAACGAGAAACGAGCGGCCCGGGGCGCATGAGATTCTGCGCGTCGTCGTCGACACCAATGTCCTGATTTCGGCTCTTGTAGGTCATGGGAAGCCCAGACGCCTGGTATCTGAGCTCCTCGAAAAACACGAGGTGGTCACCTCTCCGCAGATGCTTGCGGAACTGATTGACGTCCTTTCAAGAGAGAAGTTCGCGGAAGTGGATGAGCGGCAGTCCGAGTCTTTTCTTTCTATCCTCGTAAGAAAGGCCTCTGTGGTCGCTCCCAAGCGGTCTTTCGTGGCCGTGCCGGAAGATCCTGACGACGACGCGGTCCTGAACGCGGCCTTCGAAGGGCGGGCGTCTTACGTCGTTACCGGGGACAGGCACTTGTTGGATTTGGGCAGGTTCAAAGGGATCAGAATCGTGACCGTGAAAGAAACCCTCGAGTTGCTGTGATGCCTTGTTTTGTTCCTATCTGGGTGTGTCGTCTTTTAGCGATTTGGGCTGGGTTCAGGCAGACCCTTCGGCAGGCTCGTTGAACGAGGCCAACGTAGCTGTTTGGGCGGGGAACTTGTCGAGCAGCTCCTTGTCCTCCGTGATGACTTTCGAGCCCATTCGCTGGGCCAGGGCGACGTAGCAGGCGTCATACAACGTCAGGCCTTCCCTGACGCTCAGTGCGGCCGAGAGCTCCAGCAGTTTCCTCTGCGGCCTCCATACGCTGAATTTGTACTTGCTCAACGATTTCGCCGTCAGAACGAGGTCGGCTTCTTTGAAGAGCCCACTGAACCGCAGTGCGTTAACCACCTCGTAGAACAGTGGTGTGGGGACGGCAAGGTTCGTCCTTCCGGTCGCGAACGCGTCCCTCACTTTGATTGCGTCGCCGGAGTCCCGCTCCGTGAGGAACCACTTCGTCACGACGGACGAGTCGACTACG
>JACWAI010000010.1 GCA_014874415.1 Nitrososphaerales archaeon | reverse complement strand
GTTCCGATGTATTCCATCACCAGTATGTTCTTGTGGAAGGCGATGGGTCTGGGGACCCTGACACCGGCGTTCTCGGCCACCTGCAGGTTCTTGAACTCCTTTCTGGTCCACAGGTATATGGTCTCCCTGGACCCCGAGGGAAGCTTCCCGAACCTCCTGTCCCCCGCTATGTACCCCATGCGCTTCCTGAAGTCGGAGGCCGAGACCAGGTAGATCTTGACTGCGACAGGCTTGCTCAGCCTGTCTTCTCCGAAGTAGACCCGGGCCTCTTTGCCTGCGCTCACGACGCCGTTTAGCTCTCCCAGGTCCTTCCTGGCTATGAGCTCCTCCACGGCAAGGAGGGTCGCCCTGTCGAAGACCTCCTCCAGGACCTTCCTCTGGTCCGAGTCCTTCCTCAGGTAGCGGCTTTCACGCTCGTAGCGCAGGAGGCGCTCCTCCATCTTCCTGGACTCGTCGGGTTCGGCCACGCGCGACCTGGCGCGAGGAAATTTTTATAGATTAGAGGCAGGGCGCGAAGAAACCAAGCAAGGGCAGATGAGACGATTTGGAATCCAAGAACAGCGAAGAGAGCCCCGAGAATGAAGTAGGAGCGCTGAAGGAGAGGCTGGCTGATGAAGAGAAGAGGAACGGAGAGCTCCTGACGCGCCTGAAGTACATGCAGGCGGACCTCGAGAATTACAGGAAGAGGATGGACAAGGAGATGAAGGAGGCAGGGGAGTCTCTCACGAGAACGCTCATCGCAAGGCTGCTGGTTGTCCAGGACGAGCTCGACCTGGCCGCAAAGCACTCCGAAAGCGGGGACGGGGGCGAGGAGCTGAAGGAGGGGATAGGGATGGTGCGGAAGAACCTCGAGTCTGCCCTGGAGTCGGTGGGTGTGGAAAGGATAGACGCGGTCGGAAAGCCCTTCGACCCGGCGCTCCATGAAGCAGTCGAGGAGGTCAAGGGGGGCAAGTCAGACGAAGACGTCGTGTTGGAGGAGGTTCGCTCAGGTTTCACTTTCAAGGGGCAGCTGTTGAGGCCCAGCATGGTAAAGGTTGAATTGGCCTCGAAGGCGGCCAGGGAGGAGAAGGAAGTTGAGTAGCCCGCGGGAGAAGATACTCGGCATAGACCTGGGGACGACCAACTCGGCTGCCGCGGTCGTGGAGGCAGGGAGGCCGGTCGTCATCCCGAGCGCCGAAGGAGCGACCCCAGCCGGGAAGATGTTCCCGTCGGTCGTCGCCTACACCAAGGACGGTCAGCTCCTGGTCGGGGATCCGGCGCGACGCCAGGTGGTGACCAACCCCGACGGCACCGTTTTCGAGATCAAGAGGAAGATGGGGACAGACTACAGGGTGGGGCTGTACGGGAAGGAGTACTCTCCGGAGCAGCTCAGCTCCTACATCCTGCAGAAGATCAAGCACGACGCAGAGGTGTTCCTGGGGTACCCGGTGAAGAAGGCCGTCATAACGGTCCCCGCGCATTTCAACGACAACCAGCGCCAGGCGACCAAGGACGCAGGCGAAATAGCAGGGCTGGAGGTCGTGAGGATAATCAACGAGCCGACGGCCGCTTCCCTCGCCTACGGCCTGGACAAGTCGGAGAAGGAGATGAAGATCCTCGTCTTCAGCTTCGGGGGCGGGACCCATGACGCCACCATAATGGAGTTCGGGAAGGGGGTGTTCCAGGTCCTCGCGACCTCCGGGGACACGCAGACCGGAGGCACAGACATAGACAAGGCGGTCATCCAGGTGCTCCTCCAGGACTTCCGGTCTAAGACGGGCATGGACCTGTCAACCGACAGGACGGCCATGGCCCGGCTCAAGGAGGCGGCCGAACAGGCGAAGATCCAGCTGTCAAATCTCACTTCGACCGACGTCGACCTTCCCTTCATAGCGAGCGACTCGTCGGGGCCGAAGAACCTCCACTACACCCTCACCAGGACCAAGCTCGAAGAGATCTCGAGGCCCATAGTGTCCAAGACAGAGGACACGATAAGGAGGGTCATGAGCGACGCCAAGCTGACCCCCGAGCAGGTGGACAAGGTGATCCTCATCGGAGGGATGACGAGGATGCCCATGATCAGGAAGTTCGTGGAAGACGTCGCTGGGAAGCCTGCCGAGAGAGGTGTAGACCCCATGGAGGCGGTCGCCATCGGGGCCGCGATCCAAGGAGCGGTCCTGGCAGGCGAGATCAAGGACATACTGCTGCTCGACGTCACCCCGCTTTCCCTGGGGGTGGAGACCCTGGGGGGCATCACTGAGCACCTGATAGAGAAGAACGCGACGATACCCACCAAGCGGAGCAAGACATTCACAACGGCCGCCGACTTCCAGACCGCCGTCACCATCCACGTGGTCCAGGGGGAGAGGAGCATGGCAGGGGACAACGTCTCGCTTGGGATGTTCAACCTTGCGGGGATACCCCCAGCGCCCAGGGGAGTCCCGCAGATCGAGGTGACATTCGACATAGACGCCAACGGGATACTCACCGTGGGGGCCAAGGACATGGGGACAGGGAAGGAGAACAAGATCACGATCACCGCGTCGACGAAGCTCTCGAAGGAGGAGAAGGAGCGGCTGATCAAGGACGCCGAGTCGTTCGTCGAGCAGGACAAGAAGAAGAGGGAAGAGGCCGAGCTCAGGAACGAGGCAGACTCGATACTCTACACCTCGGAGAGGACGAGGAGGGACCTCGAGGGAAAGGTGGACAAGGCCAGCCTCGACAGGCTCGACGCCTCGGCAAAGGAGTTGAGGAGGGCACTGGAGGGGCAGGACCCGGCCCCGATCAGAGAGAAGTACGAGGCGCTGAAGAAGCTGCTGCAGGAGGTCGGAGCTTCTGTCTATCAGCAGGCGCAGCAGAGTCAGCAGGCACCAGCCGGGGGCGGGCAAGGGGACGGGTCGAAGGTGAGCGACGCCGACTACAAGGTAGTTGACGAAGGAAAGTAAGGGGCCCTAGACCGTGGCAGCGAAGGACTACTACGAAGTACTCGGCGTTCAGAAGGGGGCCACCAAGGACCAGATCAAGGACGCATACAGGAAGCTCGCGCTCCAGTTCCACCCCGACAGGAACAAGGCTCCTGAAGCGGAGGCGCGGTTCAAGGAGATCTCTGAAGCCTACGCCGTGCTCTCGGACGACGAGAAGCGGAGGCAGTACGACGCCTATGGAAGGGAGGGGGTATACCAGAGGTACAGCCAGGAGGACATATTCCGGGGGGCGGACTTCGGCGAGTTCTTCAGGGGCTTCGGGGGCTTCGACGACATATTCTCTCAGTTCTTCGGCGGTGGAGCCCGGGGACCTCGGAGGGGAGAGGACCTGTCCTATCACCTTCAGATGAACCTGGAGGACATCGTCCAGGACTCCACCAGGGAGATAGAGATTCCGAGGAGCGAAGTCTGTGCCACCTGCAACGGGAGCGGAGCGAAGCCGGGGACATCCCCCCAGAGGTGCGGGACATGCGGGGGGACCGGGCAGGTGCAGAAGGTGCAGTCTGCGGGTTTCGCCCGGCTGGTGAGGGTTACCGCGTGCGGCAAGTGCGGAGGAAGGGGCTACCTGATCGACAGCCCCTGCAGGGATTGCCGTGGACGGGGGACGGTGCAGAAGACCAGGAAGATCAGCATCATGATACCGGCAGGGGTGGAGGACGGACACACCCTCCGCCTGAGAGGGGAAGGGAACGCCGGAGAAGCTGGGGTCCCTCCGGGAGACCTCTACGTGGTGGTGAACCTGGCGCCGCACAGGCTGTTCGCGAGGCAGGACAGCGACGTCTACCTGGAGATGAAGGTCGGCGTCGTGCAGGCGATGCTA
Organism: Nitrososphaerales archaeon; assembly: GCA_014874415.1. Classification (GTDB taxonomy): domain Archaea; phylum Thermoproteota; class Nitrososphaeria; order Nitrososphaerales; family Gagatemarchaeaceae; genus UBA183. The sequence continues at coordinate 25,036 of JACWAI010000010.1, read as the reverse complement.
GGCGCGGAGCTGGCGGTGCCGACCCTCTACGGGGAAGTGAAGCTCTCCGTCCCCCACGGGACCCAGCCGGGGACCGTTTTCAAGGTCAAAGGGAAGGGGCTCCCGAACTACGGCGGCTGGGGGAAGGGGGACCAGTACGTGAAGGTGGACGTCGAGATCCCGAAGAGCCTGAGCGACCAGCAGAAGGAGCTAATGAAGAGGTTTGGGGAACAGCGCTAGCCCGCGAATTTGTATATCATAAGGAACGGGACCTCGTCGATTTCGCGTACGGCTTCTGGGGCGCCCACCTTGTTCTCCACCGCCAGGGAAACGGACCTTGACCCTGCCAGGTTGACGATCGAGCAGGTGCGGATGAGCCTAAGCGCCTCCCCGGTGTCTACCACCTCCCCCGAGTAGAACTCCTTGGACAGGTGGACCTTCAGCTCCCCTTCGGCGACCGTCCTCCCCACGAGCTCTTCGTCGCACATGTTGACAAGTATCGTCCCCTTGAATTCCGCTGTCCGGACGGAAAAGCCCTTGCCGTTGGCGCTAGGCAACCTTGGCAACCGACCTGGCTCCGCAAGCCTCGCAGACCATGAACCACATCCGTTTCTCCTTGTCCAGGTGCGTGTCAGGGCTGCCGCAGACCGGGCAGATGACCCCGTCTTTCACGTACCTCTGGAGCAGCTGGGAGAACGAGTCCCTGTCCTTGCGGCCGATGAAGATCGCCCTCTCTCCATCCAGGGAGGCCGCCGTGGCCAGCTCCTTCGCGAGGTACATCAGGACCCTCCCGGATTCGCGCCTGAGGCGCTTCGGGAACTCGGCGTAGTTCCTGAATATCGTCTTGTTGCCCACCCATATGACGTCGGGTTCCGGGAGCTCGAGACGGAGGGCCCCGGACTTCTTCGCGTCCTTGTCCAGCCCTGCCCTGGCCCGTGAGAGCAGCTCTTCGTACGAATGGGGCATGGCCGAATCCTTCGACCATGGTATTTCAAGTCTTTGGGGCCGCGGAGTGGGTAATGGCCGGTCAAAAGATTAAATCGGAAACCACGAGGGGCGGAATGTGAAGCCGAGGGCGGACATCGGCGTCTTTGGCGGCTCAGGGTTTTACAGGTTCTTCAAAGGGGCTGAGGAAGCCGCGATAAGGACCCCCTACGGCAAGCCCAGTGGGAAGGTGACGATTTCCGAGGTCGGGGGGAAGAAGGTCGCCTTTATCCCGAGGCATGGCATCCATCATGAGTTCCCCCCTCACATGGTCCCCTACAGGGCCAACGTCTATTCGTTCAAGCAGCTCGGGGCGACGAGGATAATCGCCCCCAACGCCGTCGGGAGCCTGAAGGCGGAGATAAAGCCGGGGGACCTGGTCGTCTGCGACCAGTTCGTGAACTTCACCAGCGGGAGGGAGGACACGTTCTACGACGGGCCGGAGACGACGCACGTCGGCATGGCGCAGCCCTATTGCCCCCAGATGAGGGAGGTAGCGATTCGAGCAGCCGAAGAGTCGGGTCTCAGGTTCCACGAGAAAGGCACCGTCGTGGTCATAGAAGGACCGAGGTTTTCGACGACGGCAGAGAGCAGGTTCTTCGCCAGGCAGGGTTGGGACGTCATCAACATGACCCAGTATCCCGAGGTGGTCCTCGCCAGAGAGCAGGAGCTCTGCTACCTCAACATATCCCTGGCCACGGACTACGACGCGGGGCTCGAAGGGGACCCGAGCGTCAAGCCCGTCTCGCATGAAGAGGTGATCAAGGTCTTCGACAGCAAGATGGACGGGCTGAGGAAGCTGATAGTCGAAATAGTGAAGGCGATGCCCGAGAAGCGCTCCTGCGAGTGCGGCTCGGCGCTGAAGCACGCGAGGATGAGCGCCTAGTGGGAAGGCTCGAGACAGACGTAAAGCGGGCGATCAGGACGATACCTGACTACCCGAAGAAGGGGATCCCCTTCAAGGACCTCACCACGCTGTGGAGGAACGGGAAGCTTACGCGCAGGGTCATGGACGCCATGGAGAAGAGGTGGAAGGGGGCCAGGCTGGACAAGGTCGTCGGGATCGAGGCGAGGGGGTTCATCGTCGGCGCGCCCTTGGCCGACAGGCTCGGGGCCGGCTTCGTCCCCGCCAGGAAGGTAGGCAAGCTCCCGGGGTCAAAGGTGAGCATGAACTACGAGCTGGAGTACGGGAGGCAGGGCCTTGAGATTCATACGGACTCGATCTCGAAGGGGGACAGGGTGCTCGTCGTCGACGACCTGCTGGCCACGGGGGGGACCTCGAGGGCGGCGGGCACGCTCGTCGAACGGCTAGGTGGGAAGGTGGTCGGCTTCGCGTTCGTCGCCGAGCTGCGCAGTCTGAAGGGGAGGAGGAAGCTCTCGGGATATGAGATCTACTCCCTCGCAAAGTATGACTAGGACCAGCCCCCCCGTCGGCGTGATCACGGGGACGGGGGTAACAGAGCATTTCGACCTCAGCAGGCCGAAGCTCCTGAGGACGCGCTTCGGCAAGGCCACGGTGTACCCCCACCCGGCCGGGGCCTACGTCGTGATCCCGAGGCACGGCGCTGCTCACAAGTCCCCTCCCCACGGGATAAACTATAGGGCGAACATCGCAGCATTCGAGCAGCTCGGGATCAAGGAGGTGATCGCCACCAGCGCAGTCGGCTCGATGAACCAAGGGTTCAGGGTGGGAGAGATCGGGCTCGTAGAACAGTTCCTTGACTTCACCAAAAGGAGGCAGACGACCTTCTTCGAGGAGAAGGTCGTGCACACCGATATGACCAACCCCTACAGCAGGCACCTCAACCTCGAGCTCTCGGTGGCCGCCAAGAGGATGGGGGTGGACGTCCGGACCCACCTGGTCTACGTGTGCGCCGAGGGACCCAGGTTCGAGACGGCCGCCGAGATCAAGATGTACAAGATCCTGGGGGGAGACGTGGTGGGGATGACAGGCGTCCCCGAGGTCGTGCTGGCCAATGAGAAGAGGCTCGAGTACGCCTCGGTGGTAATCGCGACAAACTGGGCTGCCGGGATGCAGCCCAAGGTGAGCCATGAGGAGGTCCTGAAGGTTATGAAGAAGTCGGGAAAGACGGTCAAACAGTTGATAGAGGCGACAATCGCGGGTCTGAGGGGAGAGAAGAGATGACCAAGGTGGCGGACCCGAAGCTCAGCCGGTTAGGCGAGAGGAACTTCCTGTGGGCAAAGGCGCACATGGGCACGCTCACGGCCCTCGCCGACAGGTACGCGAAGTCCAAGCCCCTCGAAGGGATAACGCTCGGGGTATGCCTGCACGTCACCAAGGAGACGTCGGTTCTGGTCGACTCCCTGCTTAGGGCGGGGGCCGACGTCAAGCTCGCAGGCGCGAACCCTCTGTCTACCCAGGACGACATAGCGGCGTATCTTTCCACCAGGACTGATGTCTGGGCCTGGAGAGGGGAGGATGCCAAGGAGTACTCCTGGTGCATCGACCAGGTGCTTGGCTCGCACCCCGACCAGTTGATCGACGACGGCGCCGACCTTCACGTGGCTGCCCACCTCTCCCGAGCGAAGAGTGTGGTCGGCGGGTCAGAGGAGACGACGACCGGGGTGGTGAGGCTGAGGGCGATGGAAGCGGACGGGAAGCTTGCCTATCCCGTGATAGCGGTGAACGACGCCAAGACGAAGTACCTGTTCGACAACAGGTACGGGACGGGGCAGAGCACCCTCGACGGGATCATGAGAGCCACTGCCCTCCTCCTCGCAGGCCTCAGGACGGTAGTGGTAGGGTACGGATGGGTGGGGAAGGGGGTGGCGATGAGGGCGCGAGGGATGGGAGCGAGGGTGTTGGTGGTCGAGGTGGATCCCATCAGGGCGCTCGAGGCTCACCTCGACGGGTTCGACGTATCCAGCATAGAGGCGGCGGCGACCCAGGGGGAACTCTTCGTCACGACCACCGGCCAGAAGCACGTCATACCATACGGTGCGGTTGAGAAGATGAAGGAGGGGGCGATCTTGGCAAACGCGGGGCACTTCGACGTCGAGATAGACGTGAAGACGATGATGTCGAAGGCGAAGAGCGTCAAGGAGGTGAGGCCCAACGTCGACGAGGTGACGCTCCCTACGGGGAGGAAGGTGTACCTGATAGGCAAGGGAAGGATAGCGAACCTTGTCGCAGCCGAGGGTCATCCGCCGGAGGTGATGCAGATGTCGTTCGCGAACCAGATGCTCGCTGCGATCAGGATCCACGACGGCCATGGGAAGATGCAGAAGAAGGTCTACGGCGTCCCCCCCGAGCTCGAGGACGAGGTGGCACGGGCGGCCCTCAGGGCCCTGGGCGTCACCATAGGCGCGGCGACGAGCGAGCAGAAAGAATACGCCAAAAGCTGGAAAATTTAAAACGGCGTGAAGTTGGATTCGGTTCGGTGGATGAGCTCAGTCAGCAAGACGTCATAATCACGGCTGCCCTCCCGTATGCCTACGACGACCTACACCTAGGCCACATCGCCAGCACTCACCTACCTCCTGACATACTCTACAGGTACCTGAAGCTGAAGGGGAAGAAGGTGGTCCAGGTCTGCGCCTCGGACGACTTCGGCACGCCCATATTGATCGCCGCGGAGAAGCAGGGGAAGGACCCGAAGGAATACGTCGCGCGGTGGAACTCCAGGTTCAGGGAGGACCTCGAAAGGGTGGGGATAGTGTACGACCTCTTCGACAGGACGAGCTCCCCCGAGAACGTCGAGCTGGTGCAGAGGTTCTTCACGAAGCTGAACGATGACGGCTTCATCTACGTCTCGGACGTCGACCAGTTCTTCTGCGAAACAGACCGCAAGTTCCTCCCCGACAGGTACGTCAAGGGGAAGTGCCCCTACTGCGGAGCGGAGGAGCAGTACTCCGACGTCTGCGAGAACTGCGGCAGGACGATTCAGCCCGGACAGATACTGAAGCCCCACTGTTCCATCTGCGGCAACGCACCGGTGCTGAAGAAGAGCACGCACTATTTCTTCCGGCTCTCCGCTTTTTCTAAGAAACTCGAGGAGTGGCTCGTCGGGTCGCCGCGGCTACAGGGGGACGTGAAGAACTACGTCCTGAACTGGATCAAGGACGGGCTGCAGGACTGGGACATCACGAGGGACATATCCTGGGGGGTCCCCGTGCCCCTGAAGGAAGCGAAGGGGAAGGTGCTCTATGGCTGGTTCGACAACCACCTTTGCTACATCTCCACCGCCTTGAAAGCGGCAGGCAAGTCAGGGAAAGAGGGCCAAGAATACTGGAACGGGTCGACGCTCTTTCACTTCATCGGCAAGGACATCGTGTACCACCACTACCTCTTCCTCCCGAGCATGAGGATCGGGGAGGGGGAGTACAAGCTGCCCGACTACATCCCGACAAGGGGGCACCTGCTGCTCCTCGGGAAGAAGGTGTCCAGGAGCAAGCACTGGATGATAACGGTGAGGGAGTTCGTCGACCACTTCCCCCCCGACTATCTGAGGTTCTACCTCACAAGGATAACGCCACTCAGCCAGGCGGATTCGAACTTCGACCTCAAGGAGTTCGCTGAGAAGATCAACAACGAGCTCGTCGCCAGCGTGGGAAACTTCGTCTATCGGGCCTTGGCCTTCGTGCAGAGCAAGCATGGAGGCGTCGTCCCCGAACCGGCCGGGGAGGGGGACGAGGAGAGGGAGGTGCTCCGGGAGCTCGACCAGGCGGCGAGGGAGACGGGGGCGCTCATCGAAGAGGGGCACTACGACAGGGCGCTCAGGAGGCTCCTCGATTTCTCGGCGAGTTGCAACCAGTACTTCCAGAAGAAGGCGCCCTGGGAGAAGAAAGCCGACGAACCGACGGCGATCTTCTACTCCTGCAACTTGGTCGCCGGCCTGGCGACATTGCTGGGCCCCTTCCTCCCGTTCAGCGCGCGTGAGATTTGGGGACAGCTGGGGTCTCCGGGCCCCCTAGACGGCGAGCCCTGGGACTCGGCCTCCAGGCTCAAGGTCGAGGCAGGAAGAAGGATCCGGGAGCCCAGGCCGATATTCAGGAAGGTGGAGGACGCCGACCTCGGTAAGGTGCGGGTCCTTCTGGGCTGATCAGTCGCAGGGCTGGAGGGCCTCGAGGCCCTCGGGGAGGGCGAAGTCCATGTCGTCGTCCAGGACCCTGTCCCCCAGGACCTTGGCCAGGGGATCGTAGTCGTCGTACTTCGACGAGCTGAACCCCGAAGCAAGCAGGCTCACCTGGAGCTGCGCCGAACCGGTGTAATCGACCCCGTATTCGACGTCCAGCCCATCGCTCCCTGTGGACGAGGCGAGGCGGTCGACGACGAGCCCGACTTCAGGCGCGGACAGAGACGAGTCTCCGTTCAGGCTGACCACGGCATGGGTGGCTTCCTTGGGGTCTGCCAGCTTCCCCAGGGAGACGACGGCTCCTGCCAGGGCGTCTTCCGCCTTTTCGACGGTCCCGCTGCTTGAGACGCTCAACAGGGCGTAGCCGTCCTGGAACACTGTGCCGAACAGCTTGTTGAGGCCCAGAGCCTTCGAGCCTTCGTCCGCCTTCATGAGCAGAGAACCCAGAGCCTTCACGGCCGCCTTGTTGGCCGTGTCATACAGGTCAGCAAGGGTCGTGTCTTCGGAAGACGAGCGGAGCAATGTTTCGTTGTCGACCACCAGGACCCCCCTGGACGACGACCTCAGCCGCCTGAGTGAGACCCCGGCATAGAACTTCGTCTTCTTCTCGAACTCGAAGGGCATTATGGCGACGCCTACGGCCACGGCGCCGAACTCTCGCGCGACGGAAGAGACGAATGGCGCGAGCCCGCTCCCGGTGGCTCCCCCGAGCCCTGCTATGACGAACACGACCTTGGCGCCCCTCAGAGCGTCGGCTATCTTCGCGCGCGAACCGAGCGCGAGGCCTCTCACCAACGCGGGGGTGAGCTTCTGGTCCACCGGCGACTCGATCAGGATGGCGTCCTTCGGATCGACGGTGGAGAAGTCCCCTTCATCGCAGGAGACGTAGGAGAACCTGTCCACCAGGACGGGCTTCCTGCTCAGCAGCGAGGCTATCTTGATTCCTGCGCTGCCTACTCCGACCGCGGCAACTCTTGGTATTTTGTCGACAAACAATTCTGGAGCGCAGACCTTGATGACGCCGAGAATAAACAAACCCACTACTCAATTTTGTTGACGACGAAGTAGTTTTTGTTTACCCTGGTTCGGATGATATCCGCGGGCCTATCTTGCCTTCTTCGGTATCGGTTCTTCGTTGACGAGCCTGTTGACCAGCTCGTCCATCATGTGCCCGGCGCATTCGACCCTGACGGCCTGGACGCCTTCCACGGAGAGCACGGCTGCCCTGATGCTCCTTCCCGTGTCGACGGCTATGGGGCTGTAGGCGGAGAGGGGCTGGAACTTCACCCTTATCGACCCGGTCGCCATCTCCGAAACTTCCGTGACCACGTTAAGCTCGCCCAGCTTCCTCTGGGTCTCCTCGTCCACGACCTCGTCGAGGCGCGCCGCGACCGCCTTCGAAAGTTCGCTTGTCACGGTTGGGCTCCAGATTTTTCGAGCCTATATGACCTTTGTTTCACCAGTGGACGCGGAGGGTCAAGGGGTGGGACGCCTTCACCTCGTCGACCTTCCCCACGCTGGCGTGCTTTGGGACTGCCCCGAGCGTCCCCTCCTTCAACCCGCGGTAGATCTCGTTGAGAGCGGCGGCGTACTCGTCAAGCATCTCGACAGGCTCGGACTCGGTAGGCTCGATCATCAGGGCCTCGTGCACTATGAGCGGGAAGTAAACCGTGGGCGCGTGCATCCCGTAGTCGAGGATCGCCTTCGCGACTGTGAGGGCGGCGCCGGGGAGCTCGCTGTTCACGGAGACGACGGTCTCGTGCTTCCTGCGCAGGCCGCTGCCGTGGGAGGCTGGGAAGGCCTCCGGGTCGAGGCTCTTCCAAAGATAGTTGGCTGCGAGCACGGCGAGGGATGACACGTCGGCAAGCCCAGAGGCGCCGAGCAGCCTGATGTAGACGTAGGCCCTCAGCAGGACTGCCGAGTTGCCGACGAAGCCCTTGAGGGGCCCTATGGTGTGCTTGAGGCCATAGTCCAGGGCGTACCCCCGCTTGGACTTCACTACGACTGGGACAGGCAGGTAGTCTGCCAGCTTCCTGGTGACCCCCACCGGGCCGGCGCCGGGACCTCCTCCCCCGTGGGGGGTCGCGAACGTCTTGTGGAGGTTCAGGTGGACTACGTCGAAGCCCATGTCCCCGGGACGCGCCCTCCCGAGCAGTGCGTTCATGTTCGCGCCGTCGTAATACATCAGCCCTCCTGCGTCGTGGACAGCCTGGCACACTTCTGCCACTTCGCTCTCGAACAGCCCCAGCGTGTTCGGGACGGTGAACATCATCCCTGCCGTCTTTTCAGAGCACACATCCCTGACCGACCTCGCCCTCACCTGGCCGCTCGAGTCCGAGGCGACCTTGACGACCTTGAACCCGGCCATGGCCGCGCTAGCGGGGTTGGTGCCGTGGGCAGAGTCGGGGACGATGATTTCGTCCCTCTTGTCCTGGCCGTGGTCTCTGTGGTACTTTCTGATCATGAGGACGCCGGCCAGCTCCCCCTGGGCTCCCGCCGCCGTGGAGAGGGTGAACCTGTGCATGCCCGTCACTTCGCACAGGAAGCCCTCTAGCTCGTAGAAGATGGAGAGGAGGCCCTGGACCGTCTCACCAGGCTGCAGGGGATGGGCGTTCTTCATGGAATCGGAAGCAGACACCATCTCCGAGACCTTGGGGTTGTACTTCATTGTGCAGCTCCCGAGGGGGTACATCCCCAGCTCTACTGAGAAGTTCATCTGGGACAGGCGGTTGAAATGCCTGAGGACCTGGAGCTCGGAGAGTTCGGGAAGCTTCACCGAGCCCCTTCTGACAGATTCGGGGACAAGAGACGCGGGGTCCCTGTAGCGAGAGAGGATCTTCGGGTCCGAGGGGATTGACATGCCCACCCTCCCCGGCCTGCTGAGCTCGCTGATGAGGGGCTCGTCCCAGACCGCCTGGCTGAACCTCCTCACCTAGACCGCCTCCTTTAGCGCCATGGCTAGCCGCCCTATGTCCTCCCTGGTATGGACCTCGGTCACGCAGTAGAGGCCCGCCTCGGCCCCGACTCCGAAGCTCCGGTGCAGGGGATACCCTCCCAGGACTCCTTTTCTCGCGAGGCGCCTGTAGACGGAGGCTGACTTCGCGGATTGATACGAAACAGCGAACTCTTTGAAGAAAGCGCCTGAGAAGTGCGGGGACCTGACCCCCCTCACCTTTGAGAGCATCTTCGCTGCGTAATGCGCGTTGGAGATGATCGCTTCCCCCAGCTTCCTGAAGCCGTCCTTGCCCAGGAGCGAGAGATAGCTCGCGGCAGCCACGGCCATGAGAGACTCGTTGGTGCAGACGTTTGACATCGCCGCTTCCCTCCTGATGTGCTGCTCCCTGGCCTGGAGGACCATGGCGAACGCCTTCCTCCCGGGGTCTGCTGTCGCCGTCGTGATGCCGATCAGCCTCCCAGGCATGCTCCTTGCCAGCTTGATGTCCTTGACGGAGAAGATGCCGAGGTGGGGCCCTCCGTAGTTCATTGCTATCCCGAGAGGCTGCCCCTCCCCGACAGCTATGTCCGCCCCATACGCCCCCGGTTCCTTGACCAGCGAGAGAGAGATCGGGTCCACGCCGACCACAGCGAGGGCCCCGTGGCTGTGGACCTGCTCCACGATCCTGGGGATGGCTTCCTCGATCACGCCGAAGAAGTTCGGATTCTCGATGTAAAGACAGGCGACGTCGCTGGAGAGTCTGCTCTGCAGGTCTTCCGCGTCCAGAGTCCCCTTCTTCCTGTCGAAGGCGACAGTCTCGAGCTCCAGCCCCATCGGCTCGGTGTAAGTCCTGATCACGGCGAGGCGCTGGAGCGAGGCGTTACCTGCGATCAGCGCCTTCCTCCTCCCGGTGACCCTCCCCGCCATCCTCACCGCCTCCCCTGCGGCGGACGCCCAGTCGTACATCGAGCTGTTGCAGGCCTCCATCCCCAGGAGGTCGCACATCAGGCTCTGGTATTCGAAGAGGGCCTGGAGCATCCCCTGGCTTACCTCAGCCTGGTAGGGGGTGTAGCTGGTGTAGAACTCCTGCCTCGAAGTGATCGATTCTACCGCTGCCGGGACGTAGTGGGGCCAGACGCCTCCGCCAAGGAAGCATAGGGAGCCTGGAGGGGTGCTGTTCTGGCCCAGCCTCGCCAGGACTTCGCGCCTCACCTCGTATTCCGAGCTTCCCTTCGGCAGCCTGAGGGCCCGCTTGAGCCTCACCCTCGGGGGTATGTCGGAGAAGAGCTCGTCGATGGACGCCGCGCCCGCCTTCTCAAGCATCTTCGAGACGAGGGACTGGTCGAGGTTCGGTAGGAGCGGATGGCGCCCCTGAGAGTCTGACATCTCTCATCGTGCGAAAAATGCTTAAAATAAGAACGTAGCGGCGAGGGGCTATTCCCTTGAAGCGTCTGGTTTCGGTAGCCCTTCTCCTCTTGCTCCTCACTGCGGCTCTTGCTGTGCTCCCGGCCGCCCGGGCCCAAGGGAGCCCGAAGATAGCCGTCACCAGCAGTTACATTCTTGACAGATACGGTTTCGCCACGATCAACGAAAGCGTCAGGTTCACCAACAACGGGTCTTCCGCCATTCAGGCGCCCAGTCTAACGTTCGGTTTCGGCAACCTGTCTTCAGACGTCGCAGCCTACAACCTCACCGGAACCGGCTTCACGCTCGCCTCCCCATCTTCGCAGGGAGGTCCTTTCACGGTGAGCAGCACCCGGTCTATCCAGGCCGGGGGCAACGCCAGCTACGTGCTCAGCGCTTTGCTGGACGGCTTGGTCACGACGGCGAAGAACGGGAGCATCCAGGTGTCGATGCTTTCCACCCCTTCGATCAGCCAGAAGGTGGACACCCTCTCCAAGGTGATCCAGATGCCGTCCCAGACATCCTTCGAAGCGACCCCCAGGAATTTCACGGCGAACCTCCTCGGTTCCATCAACTCGTATTCGTGGAACTCGACTGGAGCGTTCCCCCAGACGGCAGTGACGACCCATGAGCTGATCAAGACTTACAGCGCCCAGGACTTCAACCCCCTGCGTGTCTTTTCCGCTGAAAGGTCCATAACGGCAGACGCTCGGGGAACCCCTCTTGTCACAGACACGATAGAATTCCAGAACATGGGGACCACCCCCCTGACGGTGCTCTACGTGAATCCGGCTGCGCCTGTGGGGACGACGGCGACCATCGAGGCGCTCACTGAGCCGAGGCTGCTCAACCCCGTGACGGTCTCCCTGGTGGGTGGCGCGATCGACCTGACAAGGGTGGCCGTGGGGTACCCTGGCAACGGCGTCCCGGCCGGGACCAACTTCACGATCACCTACGAGTATGCCCTAGGCGCGCACTACTACACGACCTCCGGGGGCAGAGTGACGGTGAACGTGCCCACCAGCCCCCCCATCAAGGCTTTCATCGACTCCTACGCCGTCGAGCTCCTGCTCCCCCAGGGTGCGACCTCGTCCGGGTCGACGCTGACGAACTTCGGCCCCGTGAGCCCCTGGCACGCAGGGTCTGCGACGTTCGCCTATGGAATCTCGGTGGGGTTTGCCATCGACGCCGGGGTGCCTCTCGCCACAGTGGTGTTCGCCCTTCTCCTGGTCGGGCTCTTCGCCATGAGGAGCACGTCGGCCGAAGCCGAGGAGGCCGAAGAGGAGGAAACGTCGTCAGAGGTGGCATCGGCGATGATCAAAGCGTTCGACGAGAAGACGAACCTGATCAACAGCCTCTGGTCGGAGATCGCCGGCAAGGACCCCAACGAGCTCGACAAGGAGTACTTCGACGAGCTCCGGAGCCGCCTTGACGCGTTCAGGAGCAGGGCCATCCAGCGGCTCAACGAGGTGAAGCAGAAGTCCACCAGCCAGAAGTTCTTCGAGGTTGTCAACCAGATCCACGCGACAGAGAGGGAGGTGGACAGGGCCTCCAAGGACAAGCTGAACCTGTACCAGCAGTACTACCTCAGACAGATGAGGAAGGAGGTCTACGACAGGCTCCTCCCCCAGTACACCAAGAGGCTGGAGAAGGCGTTGAACCAGCTCTCCGACGAGCTCCACACGGTCCAGAGAGAAGCCAAGCTCCTCTAGTGCCGGCTGGCGCCGGGGGCAGATTTATGAGGCGGAGGGGGGGCGCGAAAACAGGGTATGGAAGCCAAGACTGAGAAGCTAGTGATAATTGGGTCGGGGCCGGCGGGCCTTACGGCGGCCATCTACGGCTGCAGGGCGGACCTCGAGCCCCTGGTCTACATGGGGACGAAGTACGGGGGCCAGCTGATGCTCACGAGCGAGGTGGAGAACTTCCCCGGGTTCCCGGACCCGGTGCTGGGGCCGGACCTGATATCGAAGATGAAGTCCCAGGCGGAGAGGCTGGGCGCCAGGCTCGTCCAGGAGGACGTGGTCAGGGTCGACTTCAAGAAGTATCCCTTCGAAGTGTACACGGGGTCGGGGGTAACCAGGGCCCTGGCCGTGATCCTCGCGACCGGGGCGAACCCCAGGCGCCTGAACATGCAGTCAGAGATGAGGCTGATGGGGAAAGGGGTATCCAACTGCGCCGTCTGTGACGGGTTCTTCTTCAGGGGGAAGAAGGTCGCGGTAGTCGGCGGTGGCGACACGGCCATGGAGGAGGCCACGTTCCTGACGAAGTTCGCTTCGGCGGTGCAGGTCATCCACAGGAGGGGCGAGCTCAGGGCGAGCGCGGCCCTGAAGAAGGAGGCCATGGCCAACCCCAAGATCAGCTTCATCTGGGATTCGGCGGTAACGGAGGTGCTCGGGGACGGGAGGGTCCAGGGGGCCAGGGTGAAGAACCTCAAGACGGGGGCAGAGAAGGACGTCTCCCTCGACGGGCTCTTCGTCGCCATCGGATACGACCCGAACACCGAGATATTCAGGGGTCAGGTCGAGCTGGACCCGAAGGGGTACATCGCGGTCAGGAACGGGACTGAGAGCAGCGTCCCCGGCGTGTTCGTGGCTGGGGACGTCCATGACTTCCGGTACAGGCAGGCGATAACCGCTGCTGCGGACGGGTGCAAGGCGCTCCTCGACGCCGAGAAGTTCGTCAAACAGAAGCTGGAAGTAGAGCTCGTCAGCTGAGCACGGGGACGAAACGGTCTTCGGCGAAGGACTTGCTCAGCGGCCCCACTATTGGCGTCTTGTAGCCGCAGGCGTTGCACCTGTTCTTCGGGTCCAGGTTGTACTCGAGTATCTCGTAGCCGTATCGTTTGATGAGGACCTTTCCGCACCCCGGGCAGTAGGTGCTCTCGTCGGGGTGGCCTGTGACGTTCCCGATGTAGACGTAGTTCAGCCCCGCGTCCCTGCCTATCTTCACGTGCCTCTCCAGGGTCTCCACGGGGGTCCAGGGGAAGTCCATCATCTTGTAGTCCGGGTGGAACCTGAGGAAGTGGACCGGGATGTCGGGGCCCAGGTTGTCGCAGACCCAGCGGCAGAGCTTCTCGGCCGCTTCCAGGGAGTCCCCGACGCGGGGGACGATTAGGTCGGTTATCTCGACGTGGACCTTGGCCCTCCTCTTGATCTCGAGGAGGCTCTGGAAGATCGGGTCGGCGTTCGGGATGGCGATGTACTTCCTGACGAAGCCCGTCTCCCCGCTTCCCTTGAAGTCCACGGTGACGCAGTCGAGGAAGTCGTCCATCATGGCGACCGTCTCGGGAGTGTCGTAGCCGTTGGAGACGAATATGTTGAATAGCCCCTTCGATCTTGCTATCCTGCCTACGTCCCTCGCGTACTCCATGAAGATGGTGGGCTGGTTGTAGGTGTAGGCCATCCCTTCGCAGCCGTGCGAGAGCGCGCTCCCGACGAGCTCGTCAGGGGTTGCCTCGATTCCTTCGATCTTCCTCAGTTGGCTGATGTCGGAGTTCTGACAGTTGCTGACCGCGACGAAGCTGGCGCAGTATGAGTGATCTCCTTCTACCTCAAGATTGTAGACGCTTCCAGAGTAATCCTCAGTCTCGATTGCACGAATTGGAACTAAACTGAATCGCTCTTTATTGACAACCTTCGTGGCAGGAACCTCAGAACTGCCCCCGGTTGCTATCATGATCCTCGTCACGAAGTCATTGTGACGCCTTACTGTTCTCCCTTCGATAACGTAATTTGGATTGTTGTGGGCGGTGTAGAAGCGTGGAAGGAGACCCAGGCGAGATTCGACGTACCAAGTACCTAGGGTCATCTCTCGTGAAACCGATGTTGTCCCGTGCCATGCCTGCTTTCCATGGCCGGTGGTGAACCCGTCACCACGCATGTAGCCTTGCAGGAATGCCCTGAGAACATCAGGCGATGGATGATGCAACAAGAATTTCGGAACTTTCTTGGAATACTTGTCAGGGCCCGCCAAGGCTTTCAAGAAGACTGCGAGGGCACTATTGGCGATGGCCAACCTTGTCTCCGGGTCTTGATGAACGTATGTTGCCTCTACGTTGAATTTTCTCCTCAGTAGCCATTCGGTCCGATAGATCAGTTCGTGTTCATGCGCGCCGAAACTGAAGGTGACCACCCAGCTGTTCGGCCTGTTTTTCATCCGTGTGGATGAACCTTCAGCACAATAGATCCCAAGCAATTCTGCCAACTCAGGATCGAGTGAAATTACCTTCGGAATGCCATCCCCCTTCGCCAAACCGAACCTTACCATTCCACGTTCCTCTCTAATGGCCCAAATCGCTTCCCGTGTGTTCTCCTTCCTGATTCTTGTGACCTCAGATTTTAGAACTTCTGAAGTGTCAATTTGTTCCATATTGGCAGGACTTGGCTTCGGAATCGCTAGCATGTCGTCTGGCTTCAGCTCGTCTGCTCGTCTCTTGACGAGGTTGTCAATTGTGGAATCATAGACGAAGACTTTGTGGTTCGGTGTGCAACGGATCTCGGGCAGATAGAAAGGACGTAATCGAATCAGGCTGCCGGTGTATTCGTGCTTGAACACCTTCGAAATGCTTCTGAAATTGCCGTTATGTGTCAGCGCATGAATTTCACTCCTTGGCAGTCCAATTACTCCGCTGTGTAACGTATTGTCATATAGCTCTGCAATGGTCTTGATCCCCTCGTCAGTCACAATGGCGGTTTCGGGTGAAAAACAATACGAGCATGCCCAACTACATCCGCTTGTGGCAATGGAGAATATCTTTGCACCAGGACGGTAATGCACGACGGGCTTCTTCTCGATGGGGTCTATGTGCCCGGCCATGACCCTGCCGTATACGAGCAGATACAGCTTCCCGCCTACGACACCCCTGACCCCGCAGAAGCCCACCTGCCCCTCCCCGATCTGGCAGTTGCGGGCGCAGGCGGTGCACTGGACCCTGCCGCTGGGGAGGTCCCTATAGAGCTCAGCCCGCTTCCCCGAGGGCTCGACCAGCTTTGGCCGGAGGGACATGGAGTCGGAAGGGTCGTCACTTGCCATTAAGTCTTGCAACAGCCCCTGATGTGAGGACCGGGTGAACACCGCTTTCCGGCAAACGGTTATAACATATGTTATTTCGGCACGCTGACAGTCTCTCATGGTAGACTTTCTGGAACTCTTCCTCCTGGGCAGCTTTGCAGGGTTCACGATCTTCCTGGGACTCCCCGTTGTCCTCCTTGGGATCAGCGACAGGGTGAGGGGCTTCCTGAACGCCTTCGCGGTCGGGATTCTCATGTTCCTCATAGTGGACGTCTTCAGCCATGCCTGGGACCAGACCACAGCGGCGGCGCTTTCTGCGTCACAGGGGACGGGGTCAACCGGGAGCGCGCTAAGCGACCTGGGGCTGATGTTCGGGGGCATCACCCTCGGCCTGCTGGGGCTGGTCGTCTACGAGCGGAGCTACATCGGGAGGGAGGCCACCGTAGCACCTACCAAGGTCTCCACGATGACGGCCCTTGGGATAGGAGCGCACAACCTCAGCGAGGGGCTGGCCATCGGCCAGTCTTTCGCCTTCGGCGCGGTCGGCCTCGGGATAGTCCTTGCGGTCGGGTTCGCGGCTCACAACACAACTGAGGGCTTCGGCATAACAGCGCCACTGGTCGGGATGGACCCCAAGCCGAAGCTATCGTTCCTGGCGAAGGTACTGTTCATAGGGGGGGTGCCGACGCTAGTCGGGACACTCCTTGGGGGCGTTGCCTACTCTCCGGAGGCATACGTATTCTTCCTCGCTCTAGCCGGAGGGGCGCTGGTCTATGTGACGATGCTGATGTTCAACACCGGGAGGCGCAGGTACAGCAGCAGCCTTATGATGGGCGGCATATTCCTCGGGCTGTGCCTCGGGTTCCTCACAGACCTGATAGTCACGCTTGGCGGAGCTTAGCCGGGCCAGAGGGGTAGACAATGGCTCGGAGCGATTCCGAACCCCGGTCGGGAGCCAAGGCCCCGAGATTTTCCACCGGTTACATGGACAATGCCGCCGACCCTCGGAAGGACTTTTACAGATTCGCCGTCGGTAAGTGGGTCAAGACCCACCCCCTCCCGGCAGACAAGTCCTGGTATGGGTCGTTCAGCGAGTTGGACGAATGGAACCTCCTCCGGCTGAGAAAGATAGCCGAAAGCTGCGCCCGTCAAAGCGGTCAGGGTGCAGGAGACCCTGTCAGGAGGATCGTCGGTGACTTCTATCGGTCTGCGCTCGACACGAGGCGGATAGAGGCTGCCCGGTTCGAGCCTGTAGAGGGCCTTTGGCAGGCGGCAGAAAGGATCCGCTCGCCCCGCGATGTGACAAGAGTGCTGTCCTTGCTCCACAACGAAGGGATTGAGACAGGGTTCCGTGCCTATTCTAAAGCCGACGACAGGGACAGCGCCCACTACGCCTTCTACTTTGAGCAGGGCGGGCTCGCCCTCCCCGACAGAGAATACTATCTGTCAAAGACGTTCGCCAAGACGCGCAGGCAGTACCTGGACCACATGGTGCGCATGCTCGCACTGAAGGGAATGACGAAGGACCGGGCGAAGAAGTGGGCGGAAGGCGTCCTGCGTTTGGAGACGACGCTCGCCAAGGCCAGCAGGACGAGGACCGAGCTACGTGAGAGAGAGAAGAACTACAACAGGAAGGAGGTCAGGGAGCTCGAGAAGGAGTACCCGTCGCTCGCGCTGGCGCGATACCTCCTGTCGGTCAAGGTTCCCCAGACCCCCTATGTTGTAGTCGGCCAGCCTGAGTTCTACGGCAGGCTTGACAGTCTGGTCGAGGGGGGAGACGTCGAAGATTGGAGGGCTTACCTCTGCTGGAGCGTGCTCCACTCGGCTGCTCCGTTCCTTCACTCTGCCGTCGAAGAAGAGAGCTTCGATTTCTTCAGGAGGAAGCTCTCGGGCCAGAAGAAGCAAGAGCCCAGGTGGAAGCGGTCCCTGCGCGTCATTGATTCGATGGTCGGGGAGGCGCTGGGGAAGCTCTACGTGGAGGAGAACTTCCCAGAGGAGGCACGGCGCAGGGCGAGCATCCTCGTCGATGATCTAAGAGAGGTCTTCACCAAGAGGCTGGAGCGCGTCCCCTGGATGTCCGAGAAGACGCGGAGACAGGCGCTCGTAAAGTTCGGGAGATTCAAAGTGAAGATAGGCCATCCCGCGAAGTACCGCGACTACTCGTCTATTCGTATAGATTCCCATGATTACGCCGGGAATGTGCGGCGCTCCGCGTCATTCGAGTTCCATAGGCAGACGGCCCGGGTCGGGGGCGCTGTCGACAGAAGCGAATGGCTGATGACCCCTCCAACGGTGAACGCCTATTTCGAGGAGACGGTGAACGAGATCGTCTTCCCGGCAGGGATCCTGCAGCCCCCCTTCTTCGACCACAAAGCGGACGACGCGGTCAACTACGGAGCCATAGGGGTGGTGGTAGGGCACGAGATAACCCACGGCTACGACGACCAGGGGAGGAAGTACGACGCGGAAGGGAACCTGAAGGAGTGGTGGACCGAGGAAGACAAGAGACGGTTCGACAGGAAGGCGGCGGCCGTCGTGAAGGCGTACAGCGCACAGGAGATCCTTCCAGGGTTGCATGTCAACGGGAAGCTGACCCTAGGCGAGAACATCGCCGACCTGGGTGGGGTGAGCATAGCGTACGAGGCGTTCCAGCGCAGGCTGGTGAAGAACCCGTCGGGCAAGAGGAAATTGGACGGCCTGACTCCGGAACAGCGGTTCTTCATCTCCTACGCGCAGATATGGAGAGAGAACGTGGCCGAAATGGAGTCCCGCCGGGCCGCGACCATAGACCCCCATTCACCCGGGAAGGTCAGGGGTGCCCTGCCAGCCAAGAATCATCCTGCCTTCGATGAGGCGTTCCCGTCGAACGGGCGAGAGAGTACGAAAGGGCAACAGAAGATAGGTGTCTGGTAGCCCGGCTAGGGGCTGAACCCATATGGGTGCAGACCGCGACTCGATGCATTAGCCCAGGTTGAAATCCCGGCTGCTGCACATTTAGTTTCACCCAACCTCTCGTTCGGGGCTCGGGGCTTTTTCCATCCAAGTTCAAATACATCTCCGTGCGAAAATAGCAACGGATGAAGGTCACGGAACAGGAATATGAGAGGGCGCTAGCGTACCTGAGGACGAAACTCTCGAAGCCTCAGCCCGAAGTGGAACGATGGCTCAATTCGATTGTCAACTCATGGGTAGCTAAGCGAAAAGGAAGTAGACAAGTTGGCAGGCGTGAGTAGACCTGGTGATAAGGAGGAAGTTCTATCCCTCCTTTCGCAGCTGGAGCCCATTCTGCTGAGGAGGGTCGTTCTGGCATCCAGACTCTCTCCAGAGACCCTCCCTGACGAAATCATTCTTCTTGAGAGTGTCGCGACATTAAATAGGGAATTCGACTAGATAAGGCGAAGTGGAGGGTTCTGACCATTGTTGCGGTCGGAGTCTCGGAGAACACCACCCAGTATGACTGGCTCCTGATTAGCTCGAATCAGGCTCTTTTTGTCAATCTAAGTTTGTTCTGAGCTTTTACAGAATAGCCCGGCTAGGATTCGAACCTAGGTCGAAGGCTCCAAAGGCCTCCATGCTTGTCCAGCTACACCACCGGGCTGCAGGTTGGTGCTCGGGGTCGGTGGTGATTTAGGCTTGATTGGCGGTCTTTTCGATGAAAGCCGCTATCTTGGGGACAGGATCCTCCATCGAATCAAGCACACGCTTGGCTTTCTTGCCATAGGCCGTCTTGTATCCGTCGGCTATGAACCGCCTCGCAGTGGATAGGAGTGTTGACGTGGTCAGCGCCCTCTCCAGCAGCCCCTCAGACTCCAGGTACCGGTCGGTGTAAAGCGAACCCTGGAAGGCCGAGATGGTCGGAACCCCCATCAGTGCCGCCTCGGCGTTCATCGTCCCTCCCATGCCGACGAATAGATCCGTCGAGGCGAGCAGGTCGTGGCCGCTTACCACCTCGTCAGGGACTAGGCATTTCGAGCCGAACTTGCTCTTGATCTCCTCTACCTGGAAGTCGTATCTGCAGAGTGCCACAAGGTTTGACTCTGGAAAAGCTTCGATCAGGACGGCGAGGAGCTTGTCAGTCCAAGTCATGTCGGCCCTCGAGAGGTAGGGCGCGTCGCTCTCCTGGACCCTCACAGTAATCGTCTTCTTCTTGGGGTCGAGCTTGGGTACAGGTCCGCTCAGCGGTTCCCTCTTCAACCAGGCAGCAGGGTCGAGGGCGCGATATGTCGTGATTTGTCTTCTCTGGATGCCAAAAATCTCCCAAGCCTTGGGAGGTATGACCCAGGGGCAGAGCAAATGGTAGCTCAGTGGGATCGACAGCCTCCCTGCGACCTCCGAATGGGGGGAGTCGTTCACGGCGACGTGCTTGATGCCAAGCCCAAAAGCGACGCGGGCGCAGACCGCGGACGCGATCGACACGGCCACATTGGGCCTGAAATCTTGGACGATCGGGATCATCTCTGCCTGCCTCCTTGTCGCCGCCAGGAGCTGGTCTTCCTGCCCCTTCGTCCCCCTGTCCCCGACGTAGTTCAGTTTGAGACCCGCCCTTTCGGCGAGCGGCCCCACCTCCCTATACCTTCGCGATGTGGCGAGGACTTCGGCGCCCGAGGCCTCGAGTTCTCCAATCAGGGGCTTGAAAAAGAGGATTTGTTTGGGAGTCAAGAGGTCGATCCATAATCTCATTATCTAGTCTGCCTCCACCTTAGTACAAATCAATTTGCCGTGTCCTCGTGCTCCCACGATTTTGCAAGATACTAATCCGTTTGCCTCCATTCGACGAATGCGATAACGTGCATTGGTCATGGAACGTTCGAAAGTTCTCGCGACATCTGCTGTTGAGAAAGTTGTCGGGAGGAGAGTCAGTTCTTGCGAGAGAGACTTCCGCGTGATGAGGTTGGTTGCGCGCGCCGCTAGGGCTCTAACTCTCCTAGCATTGAAAATCGCCTCCGAGTGTCTTAGGGGAAAACTCAAACCCGGCCTCAGGGGAGTGGATCTTCTCTTCCCCCTTTTGAACTCTGAATCGAATATCTCGAGGACTTGGTTGCCTGTGATTGTCCCATCGAAATAGGCAAGGGCCGCGCGGGCTTGTTCAGGCTTCAGGACCAAAGTCAACTTGCGAAGTAGCCTACAAACATCCTCTATCCGTCTAATTCTTATCTCATGAACTGTCCTGCTATTCTTGCAAACGATGCAATGTATCCCGTTCTCCTTCAGAAACATTGCTATTTTGTCCAGGAGGGGGCGGAACTTCTGACTGATGGTCAAGCATATGACCAGGACCCCAGAGCCCTGACGCGCATTAATTGTAATCGAGCCTTCACCGTCGAAGAAACCAGACACGTAGTCCCAGTTGATCACCTGCGATTGTTGAGAACAGGGGGAATGACCTTCGCGGTTCTCGAACAAGTTGCTTGATTAGCTTGCCACAACATAAAACGGCCCGCCTCGAATCCCGACTCTAACACACACCGTTCAAAGTATATTTAGAAACCGGTGGAGCCACGGACAGCTCTTGCCCAAGATTAAGGTCGCCATGTATGGCCTCACCAGTGAAGCATACAGGCTCGCAGGGGCGCTGGTCGACAAGGCCCAGGTGACCATCATCGACGAGACGCTTCAGATGGCCATGGACATCGACCCCGTGTTTCTGAAGAAGAACCCCAACCTCCAGGAAGTCATGGCAGAGGAGCCGCTCCTCAGCTTCAAGCCTCTGGAGCAGGTGCTGGGGGAAGCCCAGGTCATATTCTTCACCCCCAAGCTCAGGAGGCCGTCTGACGAGACGCTCATCGAAGCAGGGTCCAAGCTCAGAGACCTCGCGAAGTACCTGTCGAAGGGAGTGACCCTGGTCAACTCTCTCCCGACGGGCCCCGGAGGGAACTCCGACAACATCATGCTCGCCGAGAAGCAGACAGGACTCCAGGTGGGCTCCACTCTGACGTACTCCTACATGCCCCTGAGGCCCGGGGACCCGAAGCCGGCGGTTGTCTCTGCGGCAGGCATGGCGGAAAAGGGGCCTCTCCAGCAGTTGGGCTTCATCGCGAACTCACAGAACGTCTTCTCTGCAGAGCTCGAGTACGCCTCCAGCGTCCTGGAGACGGCCGTCTCCTTTGTCACCGAGATCGAGATGGCGAGGAGGGCCAGGGAAGCTAAGGTGACCCTCCAGAAGACGTCCAACGTGTACCTGGACGAGTTCTCAAAGTATCTCTACGAGTTGAAGGCTATCCAGGCGAGCGAGGAGACAGGGGAGTCCATCGCATACCTCGCGGGCGCGACCCTGAAGAGCTTCGAAAGCTACGTGAGATACGTGGTGGACGAGACGCGGGAGGTGCTGAAGGAGAAGCAGCTGAAGGCGAGCAGGACGAAGATCTCCTTGTTCTGGAGCCTGGACAAGTACGAGATGAGGGGGGAGAGGTTGCAGGTGGCCGAAAGCATCCAACAAAGGCTGAGGGATTACGTCACAGACGTAGAAGTCGTCTCGCGTCAGAAGGGGAAGGGCGGGGCGGAGCTGCTCGACCCCCTGAAACACAACGTAGTGATAGTCTGCTCGAAGGAAGACTGGGATGCGATGAAGCTGACGAGGAAGGAACAGCGGAGCGCTGAGGCGACTGTGATCTCGGCGACTCCGAGCCTCAGGAGGGAGTGAGGGTAGAAGCTTCTGCGGGCGTCGGACTCGGTGCACAGCCTCCGTCGGGACATGGCCCATGGGTAACGTTGTAAATAGAGACCCTCTGCGAAAACTCCGAAGATGAAAGAGCCAAGCCAGGGCAGGAGCCTCGCCGCTCTTCAGATAGCTTCCGGGCTCGCGGTCGCCTTCTACGGCGTCTTCCTCGCCTATTTCGGCTATCTGTGGGGGTTCGCCTCACCGAACCCGGCGGAACTGCTGGGACCCGCGTTCTTCTTCGGGGGGATCCTGTTTGTGCTGTTCGCACTCCCGCTGCGGGAAGCGGCGAGATCCTTTCTTGGATCGGTCAGGACCCGGCTCGGAGCGGCAATCTTCGCAGGATACCTGACCGTCCATCTGATCCTCTACGGATTCCTCCTGGAGGAGATGCTGACGCTGTCCTTCGGGAGCGCCGCCCTGGCGGTGTCAACGACCGGCGTCTTCGTCTACACGGATGTGTTCTACCCCCCTTCACTCACGAGTGCCCTGTTTGACCTCACATACAACCCGTCCATCATCGTCACCAGTCCCCCGGTTTTCACAGCTGCTCTCAGCTTCTACAGCATCTCGGTGGCGCTCGTCATCGCCGTGCTTGTCGTTGCCAACGTGGCCGAGACCAAGAAAGTCGGGAGGCTCTGTTCTGCGGGGGGGAGGGCCAGCTCCTACGTGCTCGTCCCTGTCCTGGGGATAGTGCTTGGCGCATCCTGCTGTCTGTCGGTCGCAAGCCTGGTCAGCCTCTACACCCTCCCGCTTACGCTGGCGGCGGACGTGTCTTCGAGCTTGCTCGTATACTACATCACCTATTTCTTCCTGCCAGCCTTTGCGGGAGCAATCTTGTACCTGAACCTCCTTTCGGTGAGAAGGATAGGCTCGGGGCTCCGGTCCTAATCCCTCGGGCTCGGCTCACCCTGCATCAGTCTGACGGGAAGATGAGCTCCAGGCATTGGAGGCTGGGTGCCCTTGAGGTGCAGCCTCTTCCTTATCCAGCCGCGGACGTCGTAGAAGTAGATGTTCTCATAGGGGCAGGCAGAGACGCAGTCTCCGACCCCGATGCACTTCATGCTCCTCAGCTCTCCGCTCGCTATGAAGGACCCTGGTTGGTCCGTGATCCCGACGGGGCAGACCTTGGCGCAGTCCTTCGTCTCACAGCGGACGCAAACGTCGCTGTCCATTACCTTCAACCGGAAGAACCCAAGCCTCGATATCAGCTGGTTGAAGGAACCCCAGCCGCACATGCCGGTGTTGACGCACCCGTAGGTCCCGATGAATGGGATCATCATCCAGACTACGTACCAAAGGAAGCTGAAATAGAAGCTGTACACAAAGTAACTCGCGTCGGTGCCGAAGAAGGTGATGTCGAGGACCCCCACGGAATTGAGGTAAGATATGGCCGCCGACGCGATGAGCGACAGCCAGACGACAGACACCGACACCTTGTAAATCGAGTTGAGCCTGCTCGTGAGGAACTTCCTCCCCACGGTGGACGTCCTGTTGAAAGAGCTCATGGAGTCGATCGCGGTCCCTTGGTACATGAGCGCGGCGGTGCAGAAGAGAGAGCAGACGTTCCTGCTCCCGAACAGAAACGAGAGCGCCCCGCTGATGAAGTAGGTAGCGAGCAGGGCGACCAGGATGTCAGGGGCCAGGGCGCCGGCCGTGCCCAGCCCCATGCTCCACCCGATCCATGGCACGTACTGGGCGGAACTCGGGAAGACGAAGTAGGGCAGGAAGATGGCGTAGGCCCCGTAGGCAGCTATGACCATCCCCAGCCTGACTTTGGTCTCGAATTCCCTGGCGTGCCCGATTTTGAAGAGGACCAGCGCCCCCATCTCCACCCCCATCATGATGAGGTACCACGCTGAGGCGGTCACGCTCGAAAACAGGACGATGAAGTCGTAGAACACCGCGCCGAGGCCGGCCAAAGACGCCCCCACCGCTGCTAGCGGAAGCCCCGTGAAGTAACCCGTGCCGTAGGCGTAGATGTCAATGGCTCCTCCCATGAAGAACTCTGCAACGAATAGGAGTCCGAGCATGCCGAAAACCCAGAAAGGGCTCGAACGCCAATCTTCACTCGCCGATTCAGCTTGGCTCCTTCCGACGGCAAGCCAGAAGTAGACGACCATTTCAAAGACCACTGACAGGACGAAGACGGTCGCGTCCCCGTCCAGGAGCCAGACGAAGACCCCAGCCATCATGAGGGCCAGGGCGGACATTATGCGCACCAGGTAGTTCTTGGTGCCGGGGTCAGGGGTCCTGTTCCTGTAGAGGAACTCGAAGACATAGACGAAGAGGACCACCATCACCGCGCTGCCTGCGAAAGTCGAGTATTCAGCCCAGGCCGGGCTGACGATCGCCGTGGGGGAGAGGAACATCATCGCGGACTGGGCGCCCACTATCCACCAGATGCTCCTTGGGATCTTCTTCCTGAGGAGGAAGACTGTGATGGCCATCTCCCCAGCCATGGTGAAGAGGAACCAGTAGGAACTAGCCGAAGCTACGACGGCTGAGTAGAGGGCTCCGACGCCCCCGGATGCCGCCACCGACCCGCCGATGATGGCGAAAGTCCACCCCATGAACAGCTCAGACAGGATTACCAGTGCGATTACAGCGACTTCGACCATGAACCTGGCCGAGGGCGCCTTCCCCTTGCGGATGTCCTCCAGTTCCCTGTCCCCGAACAGCATGACCGCGGCGATGGGGACGAGGACGACGCTCATGGTGACCATGTTGGCAATCAGGAGTATCACAATGGTCAGGTATCCGGGGGAGTAGAGATAGTCCACGGCGCTGGCGAACATGGAGACCATCATCACAAGCAGGAACAACAGGATGTTCGCGTCGTTCAGGGTCTTTGCTTCAGACCCTTTCTTCACCAGCCACGCCGTGAGAACAGCCATGGCGGATGCTGCAAGCCACAGAAGCGGCGCGCTGGTCACTTTTGGTGTGGACCCCCTGTTCTAATCATTCTGCTGG
>JACWAI010000079.1 GCA_014874415.1 Nitrososphaerales archaeon | reverse complement strand
TAATATTTATAAAGAGTCCAGAGCCGCGGCGACTTACAAATGAAGCTGGAGATAAAGGGCCTTCACTCATCGGTCGAGGGCAAGGAGATTCTGAAGGGGGTCGACCTCTCCATCGGCCAAGGGGAGACGCACGCGCTCATGGGGCCGAACGGCTCAGGGAAGAGCACCCTCGCTTACACACTGATGGGACACCCGAAGTACCAGGTCACCTCGGGCCAGGTGCTGATCGACGGAGAGAGCATCCTCGGGCTCACCCCTGACAAGCGGGTGAGGAAGGGCTTGTTCTTGGCTTTCCAGTACCCTGTGAGCGTGCAGGGGGTGAGCATGTTCTCGTTCCTCAGGGCGGCCTACAACAACTCCAGGCCCGCAGGCTCCGAGCCTCCCACCATATTCGAGTTCAAGGAGACTGTCGCCGAGAAGCTCAAGATGCTGAGCATGGACGAGTCGTTCCTCAACCGGTATCTGAACGAAGGCTTCTCCGGAGGGGAGAAGAAGAGGGCCGAGATTCTCCAGATGGCCCTAATGCAGCCGAAGTTCGCGGTGCTCGACGAAACCGACTCGGGTCTCGACATAGACGCCCTCAGGATAGTGGCCGAGGGTATCAACAAGGTCTCCGGCCCGGAGACGGGCACACTATTGATCACCCACTACCAGAGGATTCTGAAGTACGTGAAGCCCCAGTTCGTCCACGTGATGTTCCAGGGCCGCATAATAAAGTCGGGAGGGGAGGACCTTTCGAGGCTGCTCGAGGAGAAGGGGTACACCTGGATCGAGGGCTACAAGGAAGAAGAGCAGGTGGCCGCTACAGCTCCATAACCCTTTTAACAAGGAAAATAACCTATGTTATATTCAAGGGTAAGAGGAGTTTGAGCTCAAAGACAGACACCGTAACCGAGGACTACAAGGAGAAGTACGGCTTCAGCGATCCGGTCGAGTCCTACGCAGTCCAGGGCATCAAGGGGCTCAGCGAGCGGGTCGTCCAGGAGATAGTCCGGCTCCACGACGAGCCGGCCTGGATGGAGCAGATCAGGATGAAGGCCCTGAAGCACTTCCTCGATCTGAAACCTCCCCCATGGGCTCCTGACCTCGCCGACATCGATTTCCAGAGCTTCTACTACTACGCGAGGCCGACGGCCAAGGCTGCCGACTCCTGGGACCAGCTCCCCGAGTACATCAAGAAGACATACGACAAGCTGGGCATCACTGAAGCAGAGAAGAAGTTCCTCGCCGGAGTGGGGGCGGTGTATGAATCGGAGGCTGTGTACCACAGCATCAAGGGCGAGCTCGAAAAGCAGGGGGTCGTGTTCACCGACACCGTGACGGCCCTGAAGGAGTACCCTGACATAATGAGGAAGTACTTCGGCACCGTCGTCCCCTTCCAGGACAACTACATCGCTGCCCTTCAGACCGCCGTATGGAGTGCGGGCTCCTTCGTCTACGTCCCGGAGGGGGTCAAGGTCCCCATGATTCTCCAGGCATACTTTAGAATAAACGAGAGAAACATGGGCCAATTCGAGAGGACGCTCATCGTCGCGGAGCCGTACAGCGAGGTCTCCTACAACGAGGGGTGCCTCCCGGCGGATGAGCTCGTCAGCAAAGGACACTCCTTCACCCAAATCCAAAGTGTAGGTTTGCGGGAGATGGTCGCGACCCACCAAGGGCGGAGGCTGGCCGTCACTGACACCTATGCCCATCCCCATAATGGGCAGATGCTGACCATCGTACCTCAGTCCAGCGTCAGTGCGTTCAGGCTAACACCGGAACACCCTGTCTTGGCAGTGAAGAGAAGTGCGGTGGCAATAAGGAAGAGCAGGAATGGCTGGCTCCCTGAAGCGTCCACTGCCAAGCTGATGAAGGCAGAGCCTCAGTTCATCGAGGCCGGGAAACTCCAGGTGGGAGACTTCATACTCTACGTAGCTCCTACAGAAACGAAGGACGACGCGCTCCTTTCTGACACTTTGCTCAAAATCCTCGGCCTGTACTTGGCCGAAGGCGGAGTCTCTTACAACAAGAAGCTGCGGAGGGACTACCTCTCGTTCAGCTTTGGCGAGTCCAATTCGGAGAAACTGCTCGCCGAGGAACTGATCAATCTCATTCACTCAATCGGCGAACATGCCAGCATTTACAAGTCCCGAGGAAAGTATTGGGTCGTAGCTTCATACTCTAAGACGTTGATTGAACTCTGCAGGTCAGAATGCGGTAACGGCGCACCCAGAAAGGTGTTGTCAGAGCGGATAATGCTTCTCCCAGCCCACCGCCAGATGCTCCTCTTGCAGTATTACCTACGCGGTGACGGTAACAGATATTCGAAAGAGGGAAGGTCTATGATGATACGGGCGTCAACCGCAAGCAAGAACCTCGCTTTCCAACTACAAGAAGTCCTTGCAAGGATAGGGGTGTTTGCCAACATCAATCTCCGGGAGGGATCTGAAGATGTCATAGCCGGAAGAAAGATTGTTCGAAGAGACCAGTACATTGTCGAATACACGGAAGGGAAGAAATGGAGCGCCGTCAGGAAGAAAGGCAACGTCTACTTCGTCCCGGTCAAGAAGATTCTTTCCGAGCAATTCGACGGGACCGTCTACAACATCGGTGTCAGGGGAGACGAGACCTACCTGGTAAAGGGGTTCGCGGTTCACAACTGCTCAGCCCCCGTCTACTCCGCTCAGTCCCTCCATTCTGCCGTCGTCGAAATCATCGCCAGGAAGGGCTCCCTCGTCAAGTACACGACCCTCCAGAACTGGTCAAGAGACGTGCTCAACCTCGTGACCAAGAGGGCCCACGCCCACGAAGACGCCACGGTGTCCTGGGTCGATTTTAACGGCGGCTCAAGGCTGACCCGCAAGTATCCTTCAGTGTACCTTGTTGGCCCCCGTGCGAAGGCAGATATTATCTCAGTCGCCTACGCCGGCCCAGGCCAGATCCAGGATACCGGGGGCAAGGCAATCCACCTGGCGAAGGACACCACATCTAAGATAATCTCCAGGTCAGTCTCGAAGGGGGGAGGACACACCGCCTACCGGGGCCTGCTCCACATCGCGAAGGGCGCGAAAAACGTGAAGAGCACAGTAAGGTGTGACGCTCTGCTTTTGGACCCGCAGAGCACCACCGCGACCTATCCTTACATGGAGATCCAGGAGGACGACGCCACAGTGACCCACGAGGCGAGCGTCGGCAAGGTCGGGGAGGAGCAGCTCTTCTACCTGATGTCTAGAGGTATCTCCGAGGGAGACGCGCTCAGCATGGTCGTCAACGGTTTCATGGAACCCTTCGCCAAGGAGTTGCCCATGACCTACGCAGTGGAGTTCAACCGCCTGATGTCCCTCGAGATGACCAACGCCGTAGGCTAGAGCCACGGCCAGGCGTGAGTGGAGATTGTCCCAGACAGCGGTATCCTCGTTTGACGAGGACCTGGTCAGGTCCCTTTCAGCTTCACTGGAAGAGCCAGACTGGCTCACCGACTCGAGGCTCGGCGCCTACAAGGAGTTCGCGGCCCTCCCGCCTGAGAAGAACCCACTGTACACAAAGTACGTGAGCACCTTCAACTTCCCTCTAGACCAGTTCAAGCTGACCCCCGGGCACGCGAAGATCGATTTCCGCGCCTTCTTCAGTGACTTCCTTACAGGAAAGGAGAGCGACATCATCCTCCAGGGGAACGAGACCCAGGTCCACGCCGAGCTGAAGGATGACCTATCATCCCAAGGAGTGAACCTGATGTCCTTCCACGAGGCGCTCAGGAACGAAGAGGCAAAGGTCAGGAAGCTGGTGGAGCAGAGGCTGGTGAAGTCGGGGAGCGACAAGTACGCAGCCTTCGTGAACGCTTTCTTCAACGCAGGGACTTTCATTCGCGTCCCGAAGGGTGTCACGCTCGACAGGCCTCTCCGCAGGATGCTCCTTCTCGACAGCCCGAACACCTCCGTCGTGGAGCAGAATTTCGTGATCGCAGAGGAGCAGTCGAAGCTCATCTTCCTGGAAGAACTCTACTCGAAGGGCACCCCGGCCCCCTCTCTCGTCGCTTCCACGACAGAGATCCTAGCCAGGCCCGGCTCCCACGTCGATTTCTCGTCGATTCAGCTTTTTGACGCAAGCGCGACCCACGTCTCGAACAGGGCAGCCCAGACAGCCAACGACTCGAAGGTCACGGTCAGCTCCCTCTCCCTCGGGGGCGCTGTCTCCAGATCAAGGATGAACTTCTACCTCGACGGAAGGGGCTCCCTGGCTGAAGGATTCGAAATCTTCTTCACAGACGCCAAGCAGCGATATGACTTCGAGACAAACCTGATCCACCGCTCCCCCGACTCCACCGGCTTTACCCAGGCGAGGGGGGTCCTCAAGGGGGAGTCCCAGTCCATCTTCAAGGGGATGATCAAGATAGTGAACGCGGCCAAGAACTCTAGGTCCTACCTCGCCCACCACGCCATGCTGCTCGAGCGGACGGCGAAGTCGGACGGGGTCCCGAGCCTGGAGATAGAGAACAACGAGGTGAAGGCGACCCACTCCGCGTCCGTTGCCCAGATAGACGAGGAGCAGCTCTTCTACCTGGAGGCAAGGGGGCTCGCCTACGACGAGGCAAGGAAGATGGTGGTCCTCGGCTTCTTTGAGCCTGTCCTTTCCAGGGTGCCCATCGAGCAGACCAGGGAGGGGGCCAGGTTCATGATAGAAGGCAAGTGGCAGGGGGAGAAGAGGAGGCTCGTGGACAGGGAGGCGCTGCTCGCAGCCACAGGGGAGCTCACCCCTGAAGTGAAAGAATCTGAAGACATATTCGAGCGCCACTACAAGTATCGCTGATCGGAATTGGGGGAATTCGTCCCGGCCATGAAGGTCGCAGGCCTCGCGGAGGGCTCGATGGCCTCGGTAGAAGTGATGGGCACCCACGTCCTATTGGCAAAGATAGGCGGGGAGGTGTCAGCCGTGAGCGGCACCTGCACCCACGAGGAGACCGACCTGGGCTCGGGTTTCCTCATCGAGGACAGGGTCGTCTGCCCGCTCCATCTTTCGCAGTTCGACCTGAAGACGGGCCAGGTCATGAATCCCCCGGCCGAGGTCCCTCTCACGCGTTTCAATGTTAAAATAGAGGGCGACACGATTTTCGTCGAAGTGTAGGAGGTTCTCATAGGAATTGTTGAAGACCGAGGTCATCAACGTCGAGAAGATCAGGGAGGATTTCCCGATTCTGAAGCGCCAGGTCCACGGCAAACGGCTAGTCTACCTGGACAACGCGGCGACAACCCAGAAGCCGAAGGCCGTGATCGACGCCCTGGTCGACTACTACTCGAGATACAACTCAAACGTCCACAGGTCCGTGCACACACTTGGGGAAGAGGCGACGGCCGCCTACGAGGCGGCGAGGGGGAAGGCGGCGAAG
This sequence comes from Nitrososphaerales archaeon, assembly GCA_014874415.1. Classification (GTDB taxonomy): domain Archaea; phylum Thermoproteota; class Nitrososphaeria; order Nitrososphaerales; family Gagatemarchaeaceae; genus UBA183. The sequence continues at coordinate 33,735 of JACWAI010000079.1, read as the reverse complement.
TTCGTGGGAGCCCGTGCCAAGGACCTGGCGTTCGTCCGGGGGACCACCGAAGCGACAAACCTGGTGAGGTTCGCCTGGGGGGAGAAGAACGTGAAGAAGGGGGATACCCTGGTGACCACGCTGATGGAGCACCACAGCAACATCGTCCCCTGGCAGCTCCTGGCGAAGGGCAAGGGCGCGACGCTGAAATTCGTGGGCCTACAGCCAGACGGCACGCTCGACATGGGGAGCTTCGAATCCCTCCTAAGGGAGGCGCCGAAGCTCGTCGCGGTCACCCACTGCTCCAACGTCCTCGGCACCATCAACGACGTTGCGACAATCTGCGCCAAGGCGCGGAAAGCTGGGGCGATTACTGTAGTGGACGGGGCTCAATCTGTGCCGCACATGCCGGTTGACATTGGCGCGATCGGGTGCGATTTCTTCGGGTTCAGTGGGCACAAGATGCTGGGCCCCACCGGGATCGGGGCGCTGGTAGGAAGAAGTGACCTCCTGGAAGAGATGGAGCCCTTCCATGGCGGAGGGGAGATGATCAAGGAGGTGTTCCTCGACCACTCCACCTGGAACGACGTCCCCCACAAGTTCGAAGCCGGGACGGTCAACATCGCAGACGCCATCGGACTGGGAGCGGCCGTTGACTACCTCACGGCCATAGGCATGGACAAAGTGAGGGAGCACGAGGTCCGCCTCATCGCCTACGCGCTGCAGTCATTGCGGGAGGTAAAGGGGTTCCGCGCCTACGGCCCGGAAGACCCAGAGAAGAAGGGGGGTGTGATCTCGTTCAACCTCGCCGACGTGCACCCTCACGACCTAGCGACGATACTCGACGAGGAGGGTATAGCGATCCGCTCGGGGCATCACTGCGCCCAGCCCCTGATGCGCTGGCTGGACGTGGAGTCGACGAGCAGGGCAAGCTTCCACGTCTACAACTCTTACGACGACGTCGACGCCCTTAAGGCCGGACTCTTGAAGGCGGGTGCCATCTTCAAGATATGAGCAGCGCAGACATCTACAGGGAGCTGATACTGGACTACTACAGGAACCCGCGCAACTTCGGAAAGCTCGACAAGTTCGACATCGACTCGCGGGACACAAACCCCCTCTGCGGGGACGAGATCGAGATGCAGATCAGGGTCGGAGACGGTAAGAAGATAGAGGAGATCAAGTTCGTCGGCAAGGGGTGCGCCATCAGCCAGGCGTCTGCTTCGATGCTGACCGAGCTGGCGAAGGGGAAACCCCTCGAATGGGTCAAGGAGGTCTCTAAGGAGGACGTCTTCAAGCTTCTCGGCAACCCTGACCTGGGCCCCTCAAGGGTGAAGTGCGCCCTGCTGGGGATGAAAGTCCTCAAGACAGGGGTCTACGGCTACCTCGGTGCTCACTACGAAGATCAGGACGGCTCCGACCCGATGGTCTAGCCCGGCAGATGTATGGGCGGGAGCAGCCCGAAGGCGACCAGGAGATAGTAGAGGGGGACGATGACCACGGGGGCAAGCAGTGCAGCCCAGAAGGCCAGTTTCAGGACTCCCTTCAGGCCCGTCTCAAGTTGGGCCTGGTTACGGGGGAAGTGGCTGTTGAGCCAGCGCAGCGGACTACCCCATTTGTCCAACATGTCGCGTCTGGGTAATAATCCTCCGAGCGGAATTTAACATTATCCGCGAAATCCTCTATTTCGTGGAACCTGCGGGCGCGCTCCAGACCTTGGCCCCCTCCCCCTGCTTCCTGGGCGCCTTGCCTGAGAGCACGTGCCTCCTCAGCAGCTGTATCCCCAGGGCCGGGTCGACCCCCTTCGGGCAGACGAAGGAGCAGGAACCGGCGAAGTGGCACCTCCAGACCCCGTGGGCCGTGTCAAGCGCCTCGAGCCTCTTCTCCCCTCCCTCGTCCCTTTCGTCCATCAGGTACCGGTATGCCTGCGCCATGGCCTGGGGGCCGGGGAACTTCACGTCCATGGCCACAGTGGGGCAGGCGGAAGTGCAGAGGCCGCATTTTATGCAGTAGGTGAACTGGAGGACCTTCTTGAGCTCCTCAGGCTTCATGAGGTATTCCGCGGTCGGGTGGTCCAGCTCCTGGGCGTCTGACCGGAGCACATATGGCATGAGCTGCTTATGCTTCGTGAAAAACGACTCCAGGTCAGTCACCAGGTCTTTCACTATGGCGAAGTTGTCAAGTGGCTGGGCGACCACCTTCTCGCCCCCCAGTTCTTCGACCTGGGTGTAGCACGCGAGCCTGGGCCTCCCATTGATCTTCATCCCGCACGACCCGCACGAGGCCTGCCTGCAGGAGAAGCGCAAAGCGATAGAATGGTCGAGGTAGTCGCGTGCGTAAAGCAGGGCGTCCAGGACTGTCATCCCCTCCCTCATGGGCACAGTGTATTCTGCCAGCCTCGGCTTGGCGTCTGTCAGGGGGTCGAACCTCTGAACGGCCAGCTTGAACTCGCTCAACCGGACACCCCCCCGAATACGGCCAGGATCACAGTCCTCGTCCCGTAGCCGACGGCCACCGCGACGGCGGCGACCGTCCCCAAGTCCACCCACCTGCTCCAGGGGGCCGTCTGCCTCCACTCGTGGAGTATGATCCTCAAGCCGTTGAACCCGTGGACGAGGACTACCACGAGCAGGGCCTCGAGGAACCCGGCGTAGATCCAGTTCTGGTAAATCGAAAGGATGTTGTTGAAGGAGATGGCAGTGTCGTAGGGGAGGATCACCCCCTGCATTATCAGGTGCGCTGCGACCAGGGCCAACGCTAGCACGGCAGTGGCGTACTGTATCAGCATCAGCCTTGACTCCTTCATCCCATCCCCTCGAACAGGACCAGGTATGTCCAGAGAGCTGCGACGACGGCCGCCGCTATCGCCACCCAGACCAGGGACTTCTGGACGGATCCGAGGGACTTTGGTCTGTAGGGGTACTCGATCCCCGACGGCTTCTTCATTATCAGCCCGAACTCCGACAGGATGAGCCTGATGCCGTTGACTCCGTGGAATGTTAGCACAAGCACGACGAGGACCAGGATAAGGTGGCCGAAGGAGTTCTCGAAGATGCTGCCTATGAAGGACCAGCTCGACGAGCTAGGCCCTGTCCCCGTGGGTCCGCCGACGAAGAAGCTCGTGTCCCCGAGGTGCCCCAGCAGGTAGAGGAGGACGGCGACCCCGGTCACCCTCTGGAACGTGTAGGCCCACCTCTCGAGGTTGTAGTGGTAGGGGTTGAGCCATCCCCAGATGCCCCGTTTGTTTTTCGCCCTTTCTTCCCCGACCAAGCTCATGCTGTGTGTACACTCCTCTCATGATATACAGATTGTCAGTAGTGCCTCTCCGCCGGCTGGTACTTCGTTATCGCGACAGTCGAGTAATCTAGCCGGGGGCCGTCAGGGCCTGCATACGCCAGGGTGTGCTTCAGCCAGTTCTTGTCGTCTCTGCCGGGGTAGTCCCTTCTGAAGTGTGCACCCCTGGATTCCGTCCTGGCCAGGGCGCCGGCCACCACGACCTCGGCTACCGCGAGCATCCCCTCTACCTCAAGCACGTCGCTCAGGTTCGTGTTGTAGACCCGGCTCTTGTCCTCGCAGTGCAGGAAGTCCTTCTGCTTCAGCTCTCTGATCGTCCTCAGCGCCTGAGAGAGCCCATCCCCCGTCCTAAAGACGAAGGCGTCCTTCGCCATCTCCTTCTGCAATGCATCCCTGACCTCGTAGGGGTTGGTCCCGCCCTTTCCATGGAATATGCCGTCGAATATCCTCTTCTCCTCCAGAGCAGACAACTCGCCGGGGACGGAAGCCTGTGGCCGTGCCGCGGCGTACTTCGCCGCCTCTCCCCCCGTTATCTTCCCCCACACCAGGCACTCGGCTGTCGAGTTCGCCCCGAGCCTGTTGGCGCCGTTTATGCTCACGCAGGCGGCCTCCCCCGCGGCCCAGAGCCCCTTGAGCTTCGTCGCCCCGTCGATGTCGGTGTCTATCCCTCCCATCACGTAGTGGCAGACGGGGCGGACAGGGAGCGGCGCCTCAACCGGGTCGATCCCCCTGAACTTGATCGCTATCTCTCTTATCTGGGAAAGCCTCTCCTTGATCTTCTGGCCCCCTATCGGCGATAGGTCCAGGTTCAGGTAGTCCAGCCCGGAGGCATCGTCTTTCATCCCCCTCCCCTCTTCGATCTCGGTCATCATCGCCCGGGAGACGACGTCCCTTGAAGCGAGGTCAAGCTTGTTGGGCGCGTATTTCTTCATGAACCGCTCGCCATCCTTGTTGACGAGCACCCCTCCCTCCCCCCTGACCGCCTCCGTGATGAGGATCCCTGACGGGATGAGCCCGGAGGGATGAAACTGGATGAACTCCATGTCTTTCAGCGGTATTCCCGCCCTGTAGGCCGCCGCCATGCCGTCGGGGGTGGAGCTGTAGGCATAGGTGGCGAAACTGTACAGGCGTCCCGAACCCCCGGTCGCGATGATCCCTGCCTTCGCCAGTATCTGGGAGAAGTTCCCCGACTTCCTCTCGATGGCCGTCACCCCCTTGAACTCTCCGCCATCCGCAAGGATCGAAGTCACGAACCATTCCTGGTAGAAGCTGATGTTGCCGTATTTCGTCGCGGTGTCGTAGAGGGTCTGCATCTCGAAGAAGCCTACCTTGTCCTCCGCGTAGGTCGCCCGGGGGTAGGTGTATCCCCCGAAGTTCCTCTGTGCTATCCTGCCGTCCTCCCTCCTGCTCCAGGGGAGCCCCCAATGCTCGAGCTGGTATATCTCCCCGGGCATCTCCTTCACAAACCGCTCGACGGCGTCTTGGTCGGCCAGATAGTCTGACCCCTTCACGGTGTCGAACATGTGCGACTCCAGGGAGTCTCCCAGCTCAGGATACAGGACGGCCGCTGTCCCCCCCTCGGCGCTCACGGAGTGGGCCCTCATGGCCTGGACCTTGGTTATCACCGCGATGTCGAGCTTCCCGTTGCTTATCCTGGCAGCCTCGATGGCCGCTCTGAGGCCGGCGATTCCAGAGCCGACAATCAATATGTCGTGTCGTGAAGTCTCTACCATGGCCCCCGCGGATGGGGGCTCGCCGATGTTTTCTTAGCCCTTTCCCTAAAAACGGAGCCCCGCTGAAAACTGGATTGCCCTCGCCGCAAACCTGGATTTTCAGCCGATTGAATCCTGTTTCATCGAGGACATCTTTATAACCGCATCAACAATCGGCCGGGTTCACGAGAGGGATAAAGTGCCTCATTATGGTTACAGTTTCGAGGGTTTCGACCCTTCGGTGCACGTCAGGGCGAGCGGGAGGGAGGTCAACGTCTCCCCGAAGGCTGCCCGAGAGATAGCGGTCACGATCAAGGGGATGCAGCTTCCGAAGGCAATCGACCTGCTCGAGCAAGTCGAAGCCAAGAAGATGCCAATCGCCTTCAGAAGGCACAAGCTGAAGGTGGGCCACAGGAGCGAGCTCCAGGGATTCCCCACGGGGTCGTACCCGGTAAGGGCGGCGAAGGCATACCTGGAGGTCCTTCACAACCTCGAGGGGAACTCGGAGTTCAAGGGGCTGGACACGGACAGGGTCCGCATAATCCACGCCGCGGGGTACGCCGGGAAGACGACCAAGGACTATACCCCCAGGGCATTCGGCAGGAGTTCCCCCAACTTTCACCAGCTGGTCCACATCGAAGTCGTAGGCAAGGAAGTATAGCATGTCTGTCCAGCAGCGAACGACGGTGAAGTCGATTCTCATAACCAGCCGCGCCTTCTCTGACCTGGACGAGTTCTTCGAGAAAGAGCTCAGAGACGCGGGTTACGGGGGCCTGGAGGTTCAAAAGTCCCCTGTCGGGACCACCCTCAAGGTGTACGTCGCCAGGCCGGGCCTCGCCATCGGGAGGCGTGGCACCGGGATAAAGGACCTGACAGACAAGGTCACCGCGAAGTTCAACCTCCCCAACGCCCAGATAGCGGTCACAGAGGTGGAGAATCCCGAGCTCAACGCGCGGATAATGGCGGCCAGGATAGCCCAGATCGTTTCCCGGGGGACGGCCTTCAGGAGGGCGGCCCAATGGTCTGTGAACAACATAATGAACGCCGGAGCCGCCGGGGTCGAGATTTCGGTCGCCGGCAAGCTCAGGAGCGACAGATCCCACGGAGAGAAGTACAGGGCCGGCATAGTCCCCAAGAGCGGAGATACGGCGGAGAGGTCGGTGAGCGGGGCCACCACCGACGTCCTCATGAAGCTGGGCCTCTACGGAATCAAGGTCAAGATTGCGCTCAAGGACGCGCTCCCCCCGGACTTCCAGCTGAGGGAAGACGTCAAAGAGGAGAAAATAGAGGATGCCACAGCTCAAACCGAAGGAACTGAGGAAGCAGGACGCTGACAAGCTTAGGCAGACGCTCTTCGACCTCAGGTCGGAGCTCTCCAAGCTCGCCGGCGGTGCCCAGAGGGGGGTCGTCAAGAAGGACGTTGGGAACATCCGTCGCCTCAGGAAGGACATCGCCCGGTTGCTCACGGTGATGCACGAGAAGGGGGTCGTCGAATGAACGTCATAGGGAAGGCTCTGACCGTGCTCACTTCTCCGGACCCGTCAAAGGCGGGGAGGGCTGGACTTGCGCTGCTTGACACCGCGAACACCCTGCTGATCGATTCGGGCGGGAGGATAATCCGGATCCCGAAGGCAGGGGCGTCTTTCATGCTTGTCGATTCGGGAGAAGTGCTCCTGGGGTCTGACCTCGCAGGGAGGCTTCAGGACAGGCTCGGGAGGCAGAAGCCATGACAGCGGCAGGGCTCGAAGTGGCCGCGCCCAGGAAGAAGTGCCAGGACGACCGCTGCCCCTTCCACGGGGGCGTCAAGGTCAGGGGGAGGCTTCTTTCGGGGAGGGCGGTCTCCACAGCTGGGAAGAGCTTCGCGGTGGTCGAAATGGAGTACCTGCACATGGTGCCCAAGTTCAACAGGGGGGAGAGGCGCCGCAGCAGAGTCAGCGCCCACGTCCCGCCCTGCATCGAAGTGAGAGATGGGGACTCTGTCACCCTGGGGGAGTGCAGGCCGCTTTCGAAGACCATCTCCTTCGTCGTGGTGGAATCTAGGAGGGGAACCTAGTGTCAACGAAGTCCCGTGCTGTATCGGCCAAAGGGGTCGAGGAGTTCAAGAACTACATCACCCGGGCCATCCCGCTTTATGCGGTCATCAACTGTGCCGACAACACAGGGGCGAAGACGCTCAGGGTGGTCCAGGTGACGAAGGCAAAGGGGAGGCTCAGCCGCGTCCCGGCAGCCTCGGTCGGGGACTCGATCGTCTGCGTGGTGAAGAAGGGCCCGCCGGAGCTGAAGAAGGCGGTGTTCGGGGCGGTCATCGTGAGGCAGAAGTACCCTGTCCGGAGGGTGAGCGGCCAGAGGATCGTCTTCGAGGACAACGCGGCAGTCATCATAACTCCCGAAGGGGACCTGAAGGGGACGGACATCAAAGGTCCCGTCGCCAGCGAGGCCGCTGAAAAATGGCCGCGCATCGCCAACCTGGCTTCCATCATAGTATAGGTGAATGATGTGAAATTCGGGTCCCAGCTTTCGACCGAGCTCCGCGAAAGGCACCACAGAAGGGGCGTGCGTCCCCGCGTCGGGGACACGGTGAGAATCGTCCGGGGGGAGTTCAAGGACATCGAGGGTAAGGTCACGAAGGTAGACTCGGACAAGGGGGCTGTGATGGTGGAAGGGGTCTCCCGGGAGAAGAAGAAGGGCGGGACGTCCGCTGTGCCCATCCGTTCCTCCAACGTCATCATAACCACGCTGGTGCTCGAGGACAAGCTCAGGAAGAAGAAGCTGGAGGGGAGCGTCTAGTGGGCAAGAAGGGCGGGAGGAACAAGATGAAGCGCCTGGCCGCTCCGCGCAGCTGGGACATCTCGAGGAAGTCCAACAGGTTCGTATTCAAGCCCGTCCCAGGGCCCTACCCCATCGCCGCCTCCTATCCGCTCGGTGTCGTCGTCAGGGACATGGCTTCCATGGCCAGCCTCTCCAGGGAGCTAAAGATGATGATGAATTCGGGGAAGGTGAAAGTCGACGGCACTGAAAGGAAGACACCGCGGTTCCCCGTCGGCCTGTTCAACGTGGTCAGCGTCCCGGTCGAAGGGGTGGACTACCGACTCGTGCCCTCCCCCAAGGGGCTCGCCCTCGCCAAGGTGGGGCCCGACGAGGCTGGTAAGAAGCTGTGCAGCGTGCACTCCAAGACGAAAGTGAAAGGGGGGCACTTCCAGTACGGGCTCCACGACGGCCGATCAATGGTCGACGACTCCATCAACCTCTCCCTCGGGGACGCGGTGCTCATCGAGGTTCCATCGCAGAAGGTACTCGGCCAGGCGAAGCTCGCGAAGGGGTCCCTCGGCCTGGTCCTCACCGGGGACAGGGCGGGTCAGCTCGGCAAGATCGCCGAGGTGAAGAAGGGGACGATCTCCCGGGAGAAGATGGTCAGGATCACTCTCCCCAGCGGGGTCGCCGAGATACCATCGAGGCTCGTCTTCCCCGTAGGCACAGACGCGCCCATGATCACCGTAGGAGCCGGGGCCCAATGAGCCAGGCAGCCATGCAGCAGAACCCGATGCGCAAGATAAGGGTCGGGAAGGTCGTTGTCAACATAGGCCTGGGCAAGTCCGGCGAGGCGATCGAGAGGGGAAAGAAGGTCTTGCAGCAGGTCACAGGGCAGACCCCGACGCAGACCAAGGCCAAGCGCTCCATCAGGGACTTCGGCATCCACGAGGGGGAGCCCATAGGGGTGGTGGTGACTGTCAGGGGGGACGGTACCACTCCGCTCATCGAAAAGCTGCTGGCCGCCAGGGAAAAGAAGCTCCAGGAGTCGTGCTTCGACTCGAGGGGCTCGGTCTCCTTCGGGATAAAAGAGCACATCGAGGTCCCGGGGATCAGGTACGACCCCGCCATCGGCATCCTCGGAATGAACGTCTCAATCCTGCTGGAGAGGCCCGGGTTCAGCGTCGCCCGGCGCGGCAGGAGGACCTCCAGGGTCGGGAAGTCTCACCTGGTTTCCAGGGAAGAGGCGGTCCAGTACTTCAATGAGAACTTCGGGGTGACTGTCCAATGAAAGAGCGCCATCCAAAGGAAAGGAAGTACGGCAAGTCGACCCACTACTGCAAGCGGTGCGGCCAGTATGGGGCGGTCATCAGGTCCTACGACCTCGTGCTGTGCAGGCAATGCTTCAGGGAAGTCGCTGAGAAGCTCGGCTTCAGGAAGTACGACTAGGGGAGAATTCGATGGCAGCCACAAACATCCTGGCCAACCTGTTCGCGAGCCTCCAGAACGCGGAGATGAGGAACAAGAAGGAGTGCATGGTGATACCCGCGTCCAACCTGGCAAGCGAGGTCCTCCGCGTGCTGCAGAAGCGCAGGTACATCGGCGAGTTCGAGTACATCGATGACGGGGTCGGGGGGAAGCTCAGGATACAGCTCCTCGGCAGGATAAACAAGTGCGGGGTCATCTCACCAAGGTTCCCCGTCAGGTCACTGAAGCTTGTCGACTGGGAGCACAGGTATCTCCCTGCCGTCGGGGTCGGTACGCTGATCGTGTCTACCCCCCAGGGAGTGATGTCACACGTGGAAGCGCAGGAGAAGAAGATAGGCGGGAGGCTGGTGGGCTATGTCTTCTAAAATAGTATTCAAATCTAGTACGGCATTGAAACCGAACCTGGTTAATTGGCAAGTCTTCACCGCATGGGTTGAGACTGAAGGTTCGTTGAACGCCACTATAGATTCCAAGCTCAATCCAAGAACTGGGACGTACTACGTCAGGATAGTGAGACAAATCCTCATCCTACAGATGGAAAGAGAACCTCTAGCGGCATTGCACGAATTCCTTCTAGATCACGGGATTTACTCTACAATTCGGATTATCAAGCCCAGCAAGTCCTCATTCAGCAAGAAATCGTACTTTAGGCTTGAAATCCAGAGGACGGAGGATATCGACAAGGTGGTCGAGAATATCAAGGATTACCTCTTGACGAAGAAGACAATGAGGCAAGTCGAATTCTACTTGCGCACAAGACACATGTCAGCTACTGAACTTAGGAACGAGTTCCTGCAGACTTGGATCGAGTCGAGAAGGGACAAGAAGCGAAGAGGGAGGAAGGGGCATTATGTCTACTGAGGCCGTCCAGCAGACCTCCATCGAGATGCCGGAAGGGGTCTCGGTGTCATTGAAGGGGAGGCTGCTCTCGATCCGGGGGAAGCTGGGAGAAGCGAAGAAGGAGTTCGACAAGATAAACGTCAACATCTCGGCGGACGGAAACAGGGTCGTCATCTCCCCCTTCTCAAAGAAGAAGAAGGACAACGTGATAATCAACACCGTTACGAGCATAATCAACAACATGGTGACAGGCGTTACCAAAGGATACACCTACAGGGTGAAGGTGGTCTATGCCCACTTCCCGATAACGGTGAAGACGAAGGGCAAGCAGGTCCTGGTTGAGAACTTTGTCGGAGAGAGGTCGCCCAGGGTCTCTGAAATCTTGGGGGACTGCAAGGTGACGGTGGAGGGGGACGACGTGATCGTGAAAGGGGTGTCCCTGGAAGACGTCGGCCAGACGGCGGCAAACATCGAGCTCGCAACGAAGATCAAACGGAAGGACCAGAGGATTTTCCTCGACGGGCTGTACATATACCATAAGGAGCAGGGGTCGTAAAGCAATGTCGAAGCCGAAGGAGTCCGAGGAGAACAAACTCAAGGCCCTGGTCGCCAAGAGGAAGGAGGTCTCCGACAACAGGCCGGCCTTCGTCAGGCAGGAGAGCTGGCGCTACGTCAGGATTCACCCGGAATGGCGGAAGCCCAAGGGAGTGGACAGCAAGATGAGGCGCCAGGACAAGGGATGGCCGGCGCTCGTGAGGGTGGGCTACAGGGGTCCCGTCGCGGCGAGGGGCCTGCATCCGAGCGGGCACCGAGAGGTCTTGGTCCACAGAGCGAAGGACCTGGACTCGCTGGTCCCCGGGACAGACGTCGCGAGGATAGGAAGGACGGTCGGGGCGAAGAAAAGGGAAACCATCCTCGGAAGGGCCAACGAGCTCGGCATCAGGGTCGTGAATCCGACAGGGTTGAGGATAATTGAATCTGAAAAGTAAACGGAGGCTGGCGGCTTCCGTGCTGGGTGTGGGTGCCGACAGGATAATTTTCAACGACGAGTATTCAGACCTGATACAGGACGCGATCACCAGGAGCACCATAAGGGGCCTTGTAGGGTTCGGGGCGATCACCGTCGCGCCCGAGAAGGGGGTCTCCAGGGGCAGGTTCAGGACGAAGTCGAGGAGGCTCAAGCGGGGGAGGAGCGCGGGCTCTACCGAAGGTACCGCCCGCGCGAGGAACCCGAGAAAGGACATGTGGATATCCAAGGTCCGTGCTCTCAGGTGGAGGCTCAAAGTGGCGAAGGACAGGAAGGAGATAAGCCAAGGAGCCTACAGGAAGCTGTACAAGCAGGTCAAGGGGGGCCAGGTAAGAGGGGTCAAGCACCTGCTTGACCTGATGAAGGAGGCCAAGAAGTGATGTCCCCGCACGTTCCTCTCCTCAGGAGGAGGCGGGAGGGGGTGACCGACTACCGCGCCAGGAAGAGGGCGATCACTTCGCAGTCAGTCCTGCTCGTCGTCAGGATCTCCAACAAGAACGTGCTCTCCCAATTCCTGAAGCCCACGGTCAAGGGCGACGTCGTGCTTTCGGCGGCCCATTCGAGGGAGCTGGCGAAGCTGGGCTGGCACGGCTCTCTGAAGTCCACCCCGGCCTGCTACCTCCTGGGGCTGCTGTCAGGGAAGAAGGCCATGGCGGCGGGGGTGAAGGACGCTGTGGTTTACAACGGCGTGGTGCCTTTCATCCGCGGCTCAAGGATCGCGGCGCTCCTGAAAGGGGTAGTCGACGCAGGGGTGAAGGTCCCCGTGGGAGAGGAGGCGTTCCCCGACGATGCGCGCCTGACGGGCAAGTCAATAGCTGATTACGCTTCCAAACTGGCGACCGAGGACAAGGAAGCATACTCTCACAGCTTCTCGGCCCTGCTGAAAGTGGGATTCAAGCCCGAAGAGTACCCTGCAGAATTCGAGAAGGTGAAGGCGGCGATCACGGGAGCGAGCAAGTAATGTCAGGATACGGGAGGCGCGACCGACAGGAAGAGGAGCAGGTCTGGGTCCCGAGGACGAAACTCGGGACGCTTGTAAACGAAGGGAAGATCACTTCGCTCGACGAGATATTCAGGAGCGGGCAGCGCGTCCGCGAAGCCGAGATAGTAAGGAAGCTACTCCCTGACCTGAGGAACGAGGTAGTCGGGGTGAGCGTGGTCCAGAAGCAGACCGACGCAGGGGAGCTCACTCGCTTCCTCGCTATAGTAGCTGTCGGAAACGGAGCCGGCTGGTTCGGCGTCGGCAAGGGGAAGGCGATGCAGACCCGGGAGGCTATCGAGAAGGCCACCACGGCCGCACTCCTCAACATAATCCCCGTGAAGCTGGGATGCGGCTCTTGGGAGTGCAGGGATGGAAGGCCCCACTCGGTCCCCTACAAGATCAGAGGCAAGGCTGGGAGCGTGACAGTCGAGATTATCCCTGCCCCGCGCGCCCTCGGTCTGGTGGCAGGGCCGGCGCTAAAGAACCTCCTTCAGCTCGCGGGGGTCAAGGACGCCTGGGTCAGGACGTTCGGCTCGACGAACACCATGTCTTCGCTGGCGAACGCCGTCTACGACGCCTTCCGCATGTCCCACGGGCTCAACGTGTAGGAGAACATAGAGATGACCCTCCTCTTGGTAGTCAACTTGCACGGCTCGATCAACAGCGCCGCCCCCGTGAGGAAGGCTCTCAGCGAGCTCTGGGTGGCGAAGAAGTTTTCCGCCTCGGTGGTCACCGACGACGCTCAGACGGTGGGGATGCTGAAGCTATGCAAGGACTACGTCTCCTGGTGCCCGCTGGAAGCGGGGTTGCTTGCAGACCTGCTGAAGAAGCGCGGGATGGTGAGCACGACGCGTCCCCTGGACCAGGGCTCCCTGAAGGCGATGGGCTACAAGAAGCACGAGGACCTCGCTGCAAGGATGCTCAAAGACCAGGTCCGCCTCTCGGCGGTCGCGGGTCTCCTCCCGTACTTCCGGCTCGCCCCGCCAAGGGGCGGGTTCAAGATATCGATGCGGAGGCAGGCAACCGAGCGTGGTGTACTTGGCAACAACCCCAAACTGGACGTCATCGTGAGGAGGATGATCTGAGCACGCCCACCAGGGCCCGCAAGGGACGACGCTACAGGGGTATGAGGACGCACGGCTACGGCCAGATAGGGCAGCACAGGCACTCCGGGAAGCAGGGGGGGCACGGAAACGCCGGCCTCCACAAGCACAAATGGAGCTGGCTTGTGATCAACGACCCCGACCACTTCGGCAGGGACCCGTTCAGGCCGCCCAGCTACTACGGCCACCCCGCGAGGTGGCTGAACGTGGGGCAGCTCGACGGGCTGGCAAAGGGGGCGAAGTCCCTTGACCTGGCTTCGATGGGGATTGGCAAGCTCCTGGGCTCAGGGGAGGTCGGGGGGGCCTACGAAATCAGGGTCGGCTCGTTCACAAAGAAGGCTCAGGCTAAAATAGAGGCCGCTGGCGGGAAAATTCTGGTAGAGGAGTAGGCCGCAGCCTTTGGCTTTACGAGACTTCATCAAGAGCGTAGGCACGGTTCTCCCCGAAATCCCGAAGCCTGAGCAGAAGCCTTCGCTCAACGAACGCTTCGTCTGGACTGGAATAGCGCTCATAGCGTACCTCGTCATGGCCACCACCCCCCTCTACGGCTTCTCTGGGGTGGGGCAGAACGACCAGCTCGCATTCCTGAGGGTCGTCTTCGCCTCGACCCAGGGTACGCTGATGGAGCTGGGCATCGGCCCGATCGTGACTGCGGGACTCATCCTGCAGCTGCTGGTAGGGAGCGAGATCATCAAGCTCGACATGAGCGACCCCTCTGACAGGGCCATATTCGGCTCGGCGACGAAGCTCCTGACCTTCGTCGTCATCGTAGGCGAGTCCCTTGCATACATCTATGGCGGGGCGCTCGGGTCCCTCGGTCAGACCCAGGCCCTCGTTATCTTCGTTCAGATTTTCGTGGCGAGCGTCCTCGTCCTCCTCCTGGACGAGCTGATCCAGAAGGGGTGGGGGATAGGGAGCGGTGTGAGCCTGTTCATCCTGGCGGGGGTCTGCCAGACCGTCCTGTGGTACACATTCACCCCGATCACATTCCAGATAAGCCAGGGGGTGACGGCGTACTTCGGTTTCATCCCGGCCTCGATCAGCGCCTTCTTCTCGAACACCCTCGGCGGCATGGTGGTCAGGGAATTCAAGTACCCCAGCCTCCTCACCTTCTCGCTCACCATAGTGATGATTCTGGTGCTCATCTACATAGAGGGCATCAGGGTCGAGCTCCCCATCACTTCGATAAAGTACAGGGGGTTCCAGGGCGTCTACCCCATCAAGCTCCTGTACGTCTCCAACATCCCGGTCATCCTCGTGTCAGCCCTCGGAGCCAACGTTACCTTCTTCACGAGGATCCTGGCCAACTCCGTCGGGAACAGCCCTCCCTGGTGGTTCCATTACCTCGCGGTCTTTCCTGTCGCTACGAACTCCACCACGAACACCTCCTTCCCCATCGGCGGCCTGGTCTACTTCATGACGGCCCCCCAGTCTGTGAGCCAGACCATAGGGGACCCGGTCCATTCAGCCATCTACCTCCTCTATCTGGTCGGGATGGCGGTGCTCTTCGCCAGGCTCTGGGTAGAGATAGGGGGGCTGAACCCGAAGGCAGTGGCCAAGAACCTCATGGACGCCGACGTCCAGGTCCCGGGCTTCAGGCGCACGGGCCTCTCGATCGAGCAGATGCTCAACCGCTACATCCCGACCCTCACGATAATAGGAGGCATCCTGATAGGCCTGGTCGCCGGGGTCTCCGACCTCTTCGGAGTCTTCGGCACGGGGATCGGGATCCTACTGATGGTAGACATCATCCTCCAGTACTATCAGATGCTGCTCAAGGAGCAGGTGGAGGAGGTGTCTCCTGCCCTGGCAGGCCTGATAGGAGCTGGGTAAAGGGTGGCGCTGCGCGTAGTCGTCGTCGGGATCCCGGGGGTCGGGAAGACCACGGTGGTCCAGGGGGTGGTCTCAGGGCTCCCTGGAGCGAAGCTGGTGAACTTCGGCACGCTGATGTTCGAGGCCGCCCGTTCCCTGAAGTGGGTCAAGAACAGGGACGAAATCAGGAAGATGCCGGTCGAGAAGCAGAAGCGCCTCCAGCGCCTAGCGGCGTCCAAGATAGCGAAGATGAAGGGGAAGGCCGTCATAGTCGACACCCACCTCTTCATCCGGACGGACGAAGGATTCTGGCCGGGGCTTCCGTTCGAAGTCGTCCGGGCGATGCAGCCCACGCACCTCGTGCTGGTAGAAGCGTCTCCTGAAGAGATAGCGACCAGGAGGTCGGCGGACAAGTCGAGGTACAGGGACTCGGTCGCCCCTGAGAGCCTTATCGAGGAGCTCGCATTGGCGAGGAGCTTCCTCGCTGTCTCCTCGACCCTCACCGGCGCGCCCATGAACATTGTGAAGAACGAGCAGGGGAAGCAGGGCCAGGTCGCCAGGGCACTTGTGAAGATGCTGGGGAAGGCGAAGTCCTGATGGCGGCCCGGAACAAGTCGGCCCCCTCCGGCCGCGGACGCTCCAAGACTCTCAACTACATCGTCATCATAGTCATAGCTTTCCTCGTCTTCTACCTTCTCATCCTCCCCGTCTTCACGCCCAAGGGCGGAACGACGACGACGAACACCGCTGGCGCGTCGGCGGGGACTGTTTCCCTCACGCCGTCCACCGACATAGCGGGCACCATGGTGACGATTTCGGGGCAGAAGCTCCCCGCCAACGAGAACGTCAGCGCGACATTCGCCGGCAAGCAGGTTGCACTCAGCGGGACATGCCTGACCTCCGCCGCTGGCGACTTGCAAGGGTGCAACTTCTGGGTGCCTGGCAACGAGACGACAGGGACCTACCCTGTCGTGGTGATAGCGGCGAGCTCGAGCTTTGATGCGTCCTTCAGCGTCCCGCAATACATCCCGCCCGTCTCCACTTTCGTGGTGACCCTGACCTCCCTCGCACTCGGCCTGATCACCCAGGTCGCCACAAGAGCGGTGGTGGACCTCAACAAAGAGAGGAGGATGCGAGCCGAGGTGAGCGCCTTCAACAAGGAGAAGCGTGAGGCGACCCGGGCTGGGGACAAGGTCAAGCTCGAGAAGCTCAAGAAGCGGGAGCTGGCCGTCCGCCAGGAACAGGCAAAGGTGTCGACGTCGAGGCTCAAGGTGACAGGCATCACCTTCATCCCGCTGCTCGTCGTCTACTATCTGATGGCGACGTTCCTCGGTGGGTACGGCGTGATAGTGGCCTTCACCCCGATACCGATCCCGGTGATAGCTGCGCCGACGCTCAACCCGAGCCTCTTCGAGGTGAGCCTGTTCTGGTGGTATTTCCTGAGCTCGTTCACATTCTCCACCATGCTCGCAAGGCTCCTACACACGACGACCTAGAGTTTGCAATTGAAGGCGATCATAATCTCGGGGATGCCGGCGGTGGGCAAGACTTCGGTGTCAAAGAAGGTGGCCAGGGCCCTCCACGTCCCCATGGTGGGAGGCGGGGACGTACTGAAGGAGATGGCAGTGGAGGAAGGGTACACCCCCGGTGGGGAGGACTGGTGGGACAGGGGGGAGGGGATGAAGTTCCTCCAGGAAAGGAAGAGGTCCTCCGACTTCGATAAAGAAGTGGACGCCAGGCTCCTGCAGAAGGCCAAGAAAGGGGACGTCGTCATCACGAGCTACCCCGTCCCCTGGCTCACCGAGGACGGCCTGAAGGTCTGGCTTTCGGGCGGGGTGAAAAGCAGGGCGGCGAGGATGTCAAAGAGAGACGGCGTCCCAGTATCTCGGTGCAGGAAGGTCCTCTCGGTGAGAGACCTTGAGAACTACAAGCTGTACAAGAAGATATACGGCATCGAGTTCGGGAAGGACCTGAAACCGTTCGACCTCGTCGTCGAAACAGACGCCATCGACGAAGAGAAGGTGGCCAAGATAGTGACCGAGTACGTGAAGAGCCGAAGGGACTGAATTGCAGTCCCGGAAAATGGTCGTCCTGGACGAGGAGCCCTCCGACCCCAGCCACGGGTGGCCACCGGCGTCCCGCCCGGTGAAGGAGATGCTCGAGTATGGCCTGATACCCCTGGACAAGCCTCGCGGCCCGACGAGCCACGAAGTAGTCGCCTGGACGAAGAAGCTCCTGGGGGTTGACAAGGCGGGGCACAGCGGGACCCTCGACCCCCCCGTGTCGGGGCTCCTCCCCATAGGACTCGGCCAGTCGACCAGGGCGTTGAGCCTCCTCCTGCTCTTCCCGAAGGAGTACCGGGGGGTGATGAGGCTCCATTCGTCGGTCCCCCGGAAGCAGATCGACGGCGTCGTCAAAGAGTTCACAGGCGAGATATTCCAGAGGCCCCCGCAGCGTTCTTCGGTGAGCCGCCAGACGAGGAGCCGCACCATACACGAGCTAGAGCTCACGGAGTCGTCAGGGAACCTGTACATGTTCAGGGTGATTTGCCAGTCGGGGACCTACATCCGCAAGCTCGTCTATGACATGGGGGAGGTGCTCGGCGTTGGGGCCACCATGGTTGAGCTAAGGCGGACCAAAGTCGGCCCCCTGAACGAGGAGAACGGATTCGTCACACTCCACCAGCTGAACGACGCCATGTTCCGCCTGAAGGAAGGGGACGAGTCGCCGCTGAGGAAGCTCATCCTACCCGTGGAAGACTCGCTGGGAGACATAGGCAGGGTGGTTATCCGGGACTCGGCTGTGGACGCAATCTGTCATGGCGCCCGCTTGGGGGTCCCCGGGGTCCTCTCCGTCTCCGAAGGGGTGAAGAAGGACGACAACGTCGCCATCCTCAGCGCCAAGATGGAGCTTGTCGCCATAGGGAAGGCGCTGATGGCAACCGAAGAGATGAACGGGGTCCATCGGGGGCTCGCCTCCACCACCGAGCGGGTCGTGATGTTGGCGGGGACATATCCGAGGCTCTGGAAGACCCACACGAAGCAGAAACTGGACTCTCAGTCGAAGGGCAAGTAGCGGTTCACTGGCGTTTCAATCATTAGAGCTATATTTCGCACCACGGTTCCATTGTTCAACGAGAGCTCAAGTTGCAACGATCCTCATCATACTGGCCCTGTTTGTCGGCGCTGGCCTTGGCTACTTCGGGAGCGCGATTGCAGGGAATACAGGGGCGGAGACCGTGACGTCAACCTACACCACGACCCTCACAATGCCGCAAGGTTGGGTCATGCGATGCGTAGTAACGGAGTATACTGTCAGGGCATATGAGTTCTACGGAAGTAGCACAACGTCCTTTGGTACCTCGACGCAGAGTTCTCAGGTCCAAACTTACCAGACGACAACATCTGCAAGTCAGACCGTTGGGTACGCAACCACCTATACCATGATCCCCACAACCACTCAGACTGGTTACCGGACATGGAACAGCACAGCCTGTACTTACATAGGCACGGCGTAAGAAAAACGCCCTTCATCCCCTTCCAGCCGGAGGTTCCTTGGACAAGCGCATCGTCTGTGTTGAGGTTTTAAGCAGCTTTTCTCGGCCCAGCGAACGCCGGGATCGCCTAATCTGGTAGGGCGCAGAAGATCGACTGCGTAGGCCTGGAACCTCCCAGCTGGCTAGCCTGTTTCCGGAAACGGAAATCAGGGTTCAAATCCTTCTCCATGGAGAAGGGGAAAGTCCCTGTCCCGGCGCTTCTCTCCACAACGACTATTAACCCTGGGAACAAGGCGAAGTCAAGTGAAGGATTCCGCCTCAGGAATGAGAGTCGGCCTCACTTTCGACGACGTCCTCCTTGTCCCAAAGTTCTCAGACGTGAAGTCCAGAAGGGACGCCGACACGCATACTAGGTTCACGCGAAAGATCAGCCTCGCCATCCCGATAGTGAGCGCCAACATGGACACGGTCACAGAGTCCACCATGGCCATAGCGATAGCCCGCCTCGGGGGCATCGGCGTCATCCACCGCTTCCTCACAGTCGAAGAAGAGGTGAGCGAGGTCCTCAAGGTAAAGCGGTCCGAGGGGGTCGTAATAGAGGACCCGGTGACGCTTGGCCCCGGCGACACCATAAAGGAAGCCTGGGACATCATGAGGGAGCGGGGGGTGGGGGGGATCGTCATAGTCGAGAAGGGGGGCAAGATCCTGGGCCTCCTCACGAAGCGCGACATCACCCTCGAAGACGAACCAGGGAGGAAAGTCAGGAAGGTGATGACGCCGGCCCGCAGGCTGATCACCGCTAGGAAGGGGGTCAGGCTCGAGCAGGCGCGCAAGATACTGCACGAGAACAAGATCGAGAAACTCCCCCTCGTCGACGGGGGAGGAAGGCTCGCAGGCCTGATCACGTCGAAGGACATCATGAAGAGGCGGCAGTTCCCGATGGCCACGAAGGACTCCAAGGGGAGGCTGAGGGTGGCGGCCGCGGTCGGGGTGAAGTCTGACTTCCTGGTCAGGTCCGAGAAGCTCCTCGGCGCCGGCGCCGACGCCCTCGTCGTCGACATCGCCCACGGCCACTCCTCGTACGCCGTCGACGCCGTGAAGGCGATCAAGAAGGAGCTGGGGGACGTCGAAGTGGTGGCAGGCAACGTGGCGACGGCGAAGGGCGCCTCGGACCTCATCGGTGCCGGGGCCGACGCGGTCAAGGTGGGGGTCGGGTCAGGGAGCATCTGCGTGACGAGGGTGGTCACGGGCTCCGGGGTCCCTCAGCTCACGGCCATCATGGACAGCGTCGCCGGGGCGGAGGGGAGCAGCATCCCCATAATCGGGGACGGGGGGGTGAGGAACCCCGGGGACGTCACGAAGGCTCTTGCCGCGGGCGCGTCTTCGGTCATGATAGGGAGCCTGTTCGCAGGGACGGAGGAGAGCCCAGGGCCCACTGTGCTGAGGGACGGGGTGAGGTACAAGCTCACCAGGGGGATGGCGTCTCTGGCGGCGACCGTCGACAGGAGGGTCAGAGAGGCGCAGAGCACCGGGCCGAAGGAGGACGAGCTCATCGAAGAGGTGATAGAAGAAAGCGTCCCCGAAGGGGTCGAAGGGCTCATCCCTTACAAAGGGAGGGTGGACGAGGTCGTCAAGCAGCTCGTCGGAGGCCTGAGGTCGGGGATGAGCTACTCCGGGGCTCACGATTTTCCCGAGCTGAGGGCGAAGGCCGAGTTCATGCGGATAACCTCCGCGGGGCACAAGGAGAGCCTCCCCCACGACATACAGAGGGTCATCTAGCACGCCCAACCTCTCTGTCGTGGGTCTCCAGTGGGGGGACGAAGGCAAGGGAAAGATCGTTGACTACCTGGCGGGAGGGTACGACGCCGTCGCCAGGTACAGCGGGGGGAGCAACGCCGGGCACACCGTCGTGATAGGCACCAGAAAGCACACCTTCCATCTCATCCCGTCCGGGGCTTTCAAGGGAAAGGAGCTCCTGATAGGCGCCGGGGTGGTGGTCGACCCGGCGGTCCTCAGAGAAGAGCTCTCCCTCCTCCCTGACGAACTGAGGAAGAAGATGCTTGTCGACGGCAGGTGCAGCCTTGTCTCCCCGCAGGACAAGGAGCTGGACAAGGTCCTTGAAGAGATGAGGGGCCCTGCCGCCATCGGCACCACGAAGCGGGGCATAGGCCCTGCCTACGCCCTCAGGGCCCTCCGGCTGTCCCCCCGGGCCTCAGACCTTATCGCGGGGTTCGACTTCAGCGCCCTCTCCAAGTTCTATCAGAAGCTCGGGGTCGACCCGGCCGGCCTTGTCGCCTGGGCTGAGGACTCGAAGGCGCTCCTGCGGGGCATGGTCGGAGACGTCAGCAGGCGGATCGTCGAGCTATCCGAGAGCGGGGGGTCCGTCCTCTTCGAGGGGTCGCAGGGCTCCCTCCTGGATCTGCTCCACGGGTCCTACCCCTACGTGACGAGCACCCACACCACGACGGGCTACATACCCGCAGCCCTCGGCATCTCTCACACCTTGGTCGGGAAGTCCCTCGGCGTCACGAAGAGCTACGCGACCAGGGTCGGCGGGGGCCCATTCCCCACGGAGATAACAGGGCCCCTCGCAGAAACCATCAGGTCAGTGGGCAACGAATACGGCGCCACCACGGGACGTCCCCGCCGCGTGGGGTGGATAGACCTCGTGGCGCTGAGATACACCGTCAAGCTCAACGGGACCTCGGAGCTGGCCCTCTCGAAGGTCGACGTCCTTTCCCAGGTGAAGGACTTCAAGGTCTGCGTCGCCTACAGGCGGGACGGGTCGGAGACCTCCGACTTCCAGGCGTCCCTCGCGCATCTCTCCGAGGTGGAGCCGGTCTACGAATCTCCTTTCTCCTTCTACGGCGCGAGCTACGACCATGGACTCCCCGCCGCAGAGAAGAGGTTCGTCGAATACCTCGAGAACGAGCTCCGGGTGCGTGTCAGGCTGGTGTCCCATGGAGAAGAAAGGTCAAAGACGGTCGAGCTCTGACGCTGGCCGCCTTCCGTCCTGACTTCCGCTGCCTAGTTCTTGAAGACCCAAGAGAGGTCAGGCGGGTCCGACCTTCCGTCCGCCTTCTCGTTGAGCGCGTGGGCCACCAGGGGGAGCGCGAGGGTGATGTCAGCATAGAGGACCGCCTTCTTGGCCTGCGACGAGATCTTCCCCCAGCTTATCGCCTCCTCCAGGGTGCACCCCGATAGGCCTCCCCACTGCGGGCTGTCGGCCGTGACCTGTATGGCGAACTCGTGGGGCGTCTCCTCCTCCCCTCCCTTCGAAAGGGACTTGATAATTGTCGAGAGCTGTATCGTGTCCTTGGGGACCCCGCCGCCGAGGTAGACCACCCCTGTCCTCTTCGTCTTCTCCGCGATCTGCGCCAGCTCTTCCATGTCCTTGGTCTGGTCCAGCCTGATCATCTTACCCTTCTCCCTCCTGAGGAGGCTGAGGGCGACCCCATAGCCGCTGTCTATCAGCCCGGGGGAGTAGACAGGCACCTTGGCCCTGTAGGCTGCGGCAGTGATGCTGTCGATCCCCTTCTTGTCCTGGAACGCCCCGAAACCATGCAGGAACTCTCTCGTGGAGTAGACCTTGCTCTCGTCCAGGGTGTTGGCATAGCTGTAGATCGTCCTCTCCAGCTTCCTATACTGCATCTCGTCGGCGTATATGTCGTAGAACCTGTCGACCTTCAACTTCAGGAGCTCTTCGTCGTCAGCGAGCCAGGTCCCCTGGTAGTAGTGGTACCCGAGCGCCTCCAGTATGTCCTCGGAGATGTTCGCGCCCGTGCTCACTACGACGTCCACGTACCTCTTCTCGATGAGCCATCGGATTATCTTCCATTGCCCAGTGGTGCTGAGCGAGCCAGTCAGGCCGAGGAAGACGGTCAGGCCCTTCGCCTTCGCCATCTCCGTCCATATCTTCGCGACTTCTCCAAGCTTCTTCCCCTGGAAGCCTGTCTGTGACATCTCGTCCAGCAGTGCCGAGACGCTCTTCTTCCCTACCTCGATGGTCGAGACCGGTTTTGAAAGAACTTCCTTCTTCGATACCACATCAGGGCGTCTGCGGGGTTTGCTTAATTGCGTTACGAGGCGACAGGCGGCTCTTCACTTTACTGTTACAGATTTCGCGAGGTTCCTCGGATAGTCCGGGTCGTTGCGCTTCGCAACGCTCATGTGATAGGCGAGGAGCTGCAGCGGGATCGACTCGACTATCGGGGCGAACTTGGGCTGGACCTTGGGCACCCTTACGAAATGCCGGTACACCTCGTCCTTCACATCTGACACTCCTATCACGTCCGCGCCCCTCGCCCTGAGCTCTTCGGCATTGGAGAGAGTGTCGGCGTGAAGGCTCCCGCTTGGGTTCAGCACGACCACCGGCGTCCCCTTCTCGATGAGGGCAAGCGTTCCGTGCTTGAGCTCGCTCGCCGGCATCCCTTCGGCGTGTATGTACGAAAGCTCTTTCAGCTTCAGCGCCCCCTCCATGGCCACAGGGCTCTCGTACCCCCTGGCCACGAAGTAAAAGTCGGGCCTGCTCGAGTACTCGTACACCAGGTCTCTGATCTGCTCGTCGCACTTCAGCGTCTCGGCCACGGCCTCGGAGAGCTCCTTGAAACCGTTCGACCTCCTCTTCCCCAGGACCGCGTCTACCACCAGGTTGGCCACCACCACCTGGGCGGTGAAGCTTTTCGTGGCCGCCACCCCCACCTCCGGTCCGCAGTTCAGGAGCAGGACCCCGTCGCTCTCCCGCGCCAGCGTGGACCCCGCTGCGTTGACGATGGAGAAGACCCTGGCCCCGTGCTTCTTCGCCTCCTTGACCGCCTCCATCACGTCGGCTGTCTCCCCGCTCTGCGAGAACGCGACGACGACGGAGCCCTTCCCGAGGAAACCGGCGTGCTCCTTCAGCTCGCCGGCGACGACGGTGTCCACCCTGATCTTTGCTTCCTTGTTCAGCCTGAACTTCATCAGGAGGCCTGCGTGATAGGACGTCCCGGACGCCGTGATGTAGAGGGACTTCGCCTTCCTGATCGCCTTCGCGAACGCTTCCAGCTTCGCCGGGTCCTGAACCGAGGCGGTCAGCACGGTCTTTGGCTGCTCGTTGATCTCCTTGAGGGTGTAGTGGGCGAAGTCGCTCTTGGACACGTCGGAGAGCTCCCAGGCGACCTGGGTGGGCTTCCGCCTGACCTCCTTGCCCTGGGGTCCGAATATCCTTACCCTGTCCTTCGTGAGCTCCACGACTTCGAGGTTGTCGAGGAATATGGTCCTGTCCGTGTGACCGATGAAAGCCAGGACGTCGCTGGCTAGGAACATCTTCCCGTCCCCGACCCCGACGATGAGCGGCGCGTCCTTGCGCGCCCCTATCATGACGTCCGGCCTGTCCTGGAACATCACCGCCATGGCGTACTGCCCTTTCAACTTCTTCGTCCCCGCCAGGGTCGCTTTAACCGGGTCCCGGAGCCTCTTGTACTCATCCTCGATGATGTGTGCGATGACCTCGGTGTCGGTCTCGCTCCTGAACCTGTGCCCCCTGGACGAAAGGGCCTTCTTCAGCGGCACGTAGTTCTCTATGATGCCGTTGTGGATGACAGCTACCGATTCCCTGCACGATGCGTGGGGATGTGCGTTCTGGTCCGTGACCCCACCATGGGTTGCCCAGCGACTGTGGGCCATGCCCGCGTCACCTGGTAGCCTAGACATTTGGAGCCTCTCTTCCACCTCGGCCACTCTGCCAACGCCCTTCCGAACCCCGAACTTGCCCCCTGATATCGTGGCCATTCCAACCGAGTCATACCCCCTGTACTCGACGCGCTTCAGACCTTCAAGCAGGATCTCAGCCACGGGCTCCTCGGCAACGCAGCCCACGATGCCGCACATTTACTACCGGAATCTTTCTCTGGCCCTTTAAACCCCGACCAACATTGTACTGTACTCTGCAAGCAATCTTTTGCATGGGTCGGCTTCAGATAATCCACGGGGCCTGCCACCATGCAAAGCCGTTTATGTAGGGTCTGTCTCCCCCGGGGGCACATGGCGAAAGAGAAGATACTCTTCGACCCGAAGTCGAAGGGGAGCCTCGTCAAGCGCGTCCTCGTCTCCGACAGGCCCGACGGTTTCAGGCCCGCTTCAGGGAGGGTGGGCCAGAAGATACTGTCTCTGCTCTCGTCGGGCCCGAAATATCCCGCCGAGATGGCCAGGGCCCTGGACGCTCATCATCAGACCGTGTACTATCACATCGGGAGGCTGGAGAAGGCGGGCCTCATCTCCAGGGTCAGGAGCGAGCAGATCAGGGGAGGGGAGGCGAACCTCTTCGCCCTGGCATCAGACGGGTACGCCGTCGAGTTCCCAGTCAAGGGGGAGCAGATGCCCACGCTGAGGTCGTCGAGCAGGTCGAAGGCGCTCGGCCGCTTCTTCAGGGAGTTCTTGGTCGATGGGGAGTTCGACGGGTGCATCGTCGTCGGTTCGCCCCTGCAGCACGGGGAAGCCGGGACCCAGGCAAGGGACGGCCATTACGCGGTGCAGCTCGGATTCGCCCTGGGCCAGTTCGTCACACTCCCGTCGAAGTTCCCGGTCAAGCTGGACGTGGACCTCAGGGCGGAGAAGCTGATGGCGTCGAACCTGCTGATCGTCGGGGGTCCGAGGACGAACGTGGTGGCCGAAGAGCTCAACCCCCACCTCAAGGTCCGTTTCTCCCAGGGGGGTTTCTGGGGCTCCATAGTCGACGATGGAGGAAAGACCTACGGCTCCGAGTTCGACTGCATCGTGGAGAAGGTGAAGAACCCCTGGGACCCCAGCAAGACGTGCATCATCGCCGCGGGGCTTACGGGAGCTGGGACCAAGGCGGCCATCATAGGGGTCTGCAACTTCCCCGACGCGCTCTTCCAGAACTACAGGGCCGGGGACTTCGTCGCGCTCCTCCGGGGGATAGACAGGGACGGAGACGGAAAGGTGGACTCCGTCGACGTGCTGAAGCTGCTCTAGGGGCTAGGCCCTTCTGCCTCTGCGCCCGCCCTTCTTCCTCGTCGTGTCGTGAGGAATCGGGGTGGCGTCCTCGATCCGTCCTATCTTGAACCCGGCCCTTGCGATGGCGCGGATGGCTGCCTGGGCGCCGGGACCAGGGGTCCTCGGGCCCGTCCCGCCGACAGCCCTGACCTTGATGTGTACCGCTGTTATCCCCTTCGACTTCGCTACATCAGAAGCGGCCGACGCGCTCCGCATGGCCGCGTATGGGGAAGACTCGAACCTGTCTGCCTTCACGTGCCTCCCGCCCGAAGAGAAGGCTATCGTCTCTGCGCCCGTAAGGTCGGTGATGTGAACTATCGTGTTGTTATACGACGAGTAGATGTGACAGACGGCCCAGCGGTCAGCGAGCAGCTCTTCTTCCGACATCTATCTCACTTGGCTTCCGCAGGCTGCTCGGCCGGGGCCTGTCCCGCTGCAGGTGCTTCTGGGGCAGCAGCGCTCTCCTTCGGAGGGGCCCCGCCCATGAGCTTGACCGTCGCTTCCTCCGTGCCGCCTACTTCGTATCCCGGCACCGTGATTATCCTGTCTCCTACCGCCACGTGACCGTGCACGATGAGCTGCCTCGAGTGCAGCGGGGACAGGGCCATCCCTTTCTTGAAGACCATCGACTGCAGCCTCCTGCCCAGCATGTCCTCCACCGTAAGGCTGAGTATGTCGTCCAGAGTCGCCGCCTCGCCGATGAGCCCCTTCCTCCTGAGGCTGTCGAGGAGCTTCTTCTCCTCCCTCTCTCTCACAACCTGGGTCGCGGCGAGGAGGGTCCTCGCCTGCTTCCTCACCGAGCTCAGCTGGGTCTGGGCCCTCCAAAGCTCTCTCTTGTTGCGGAGCCCGAAGGTGCCAAGCAGGTAAAGCTCCTGGGCGAGCTGGTCGGCGCGCCATGGGCTGCGGGGCCTGCTGAACTGCTTCCTCGCCTTCTTCGGATCTCCCAACCCTTACTTCTCTTCCTTCTTCGCCGCTTCCTTCGCCGCTGCCACGAGGGTAGCCTTCCTCACCCCGACTGTCCTCCCCTTCCTCCCAGTCGTCCTGGTCCGCTGCCCCCTGACCTTCAGCCCCAGCCCGTGCCTTATCCCCTTCCAGCTCTGGATGTTCTTCTCGTCCTGTATGTCGTTCTTCTGGATGAAATCAAGATCAGACCCGAGGAGCTGCTTCGCCTCCCCGGTCTCGGGGTCGTTCCTCCTGTTGTAGTACCACTTCGGGAGAACTGCCTTGGAAGTGCTCTGAATTGCTTCCTCTATCTCCTTGACCTGCTGCTCGCTCAGGGTGCCGAGCCTGACCCTCGGGTCGAGGCTGAGCCTGGTGGTTATCACGTTCGCGAAGTTGTAGCCTACCCCCTTCAGGTCTGAGAGGGCGATAATCAGCTTCTTGCCGCCCGCCAGGTCCCTTCCGGATATCCTGACCAGGTGCCTGAACTCGGAGGCTTCCGACATGTTCTTGCCCTGCCCTTCCCCCTTCGGTTATAAGTTTTGAAGCGTCTCACGGCGAAAATTCAGACGACTCGAAACGCTCCCCCAAAACTCGTCTATTCCTCTCCAAAACTCTTTTAACCAGAACCAATCCCGCACCTCGAAACGCGACGTCTCATGAGAGCTCGTATCAATCTAGCCGGTGTAATCAATGGTTGAAGTAAAGGTCCTGGAAGAGGGCGGCAACTCCATCACCCTTCAGCTCGAAGGGATCGACAGGTCGTACGCCAACGCCGTCAGGAGGTTCTGCATAGCCGAGGTCCCGTCCATGGCGATAGACGACGTGGTCATCCTCGAGAACTCCTCCGTACTCTACGACGAGATACTCGCCCACAGGCTCGGCATGATACCGATCAAGACAGACCTAGCCAAGTACAACCTCCCCGAGGAGTGCGACTGCGGGAACCCGCTCGGTTGCCACAAGTGCAGGGTGCTCTTCGTCCTGGACGCCAAGGGGAAGGACAAGGTCTCCACCGTGACCTCGGGGGACCTCGTTTCGGAGGACAGAGAGGTGAGGCCCGTGAGCGAGACCATCCCGCTCGTCAAGCTCGCCATGGGGCAGTCCGTCAAGCTGGAGGCCTACGCGAGGCTGGGACGGGGGAAGGAGCACGCGAAGTGGCAGCCATGCAGCATCGCCGTGCTCACCGACGGGAAGAAGGAAGGCGTGTTCAACCTGACGGTGGAGTCGACCGGTGGCCTCCCCGCCAAGCAGATCGTCCTGAAGGCAATCGAGCTGCTCGAGAAGAAGCTCAAGGAGATTCAGGTCGCGGTGGGCGGGGGAGAATGACAGCGTCGAACCCCCTCGCCAGGTACGCGTCGGTCATGCTAGAGAAGGCGGGGAAGAAGCAGAAGGCGCCCATATGGAGCGAGGCTTCAGTCCTCCTCTCAAACCCGGGGAAGACCCGGGTCGAGGTGAACCTGGGGAGGATTTCCAGGATAGCCGAGGACGGCCAGGCTGTCTTCGTCCCCGGCAAGGTGCTTGGCACGGGTGTGATGGAAAGGAAGGTCACAGTAGGGGCCTTCGCCTTTTCAGCAGAGGCGAGGTCCAAGATCCAGGCGTCAGGGGGGTCAGCCCTGACCGTCGAGGAGTTCCTGAAGAAGTATCCGAAAGGGAGCGGGGTCAAGCTTGTCAAGTGAGGGCACAGTCTACGTCGATGCCACCGACCAGATCGCCGGGCGGCTTTCGTCAAAGGTCGCCAAGCTCATACTCTCCGGTAAGAGGGTGGTGGTCGTGAACGCCGAGAAGGCGCTCATATCTGGCTCCCGCGTGTCCGTGATAAACCAGTGGAAGGAGAGGCTCGAGCTGTCCAGCAGGGTCAACCCGATCTACGGCCCCATCCATCCGCGCAGGCCCGACAACATACTCAGAAGGATGGTGAGGGGGATGGTCCCGCGCAAGAAGCCCAAGGGCGCGACGGCGATGAAGAGGCTCAGGGTCTACATCGGCGTCCCCTCCGCCGTGGAGGCGACGAAGTTTACGAAGTTCGACGATACCTCGGCCCCCCGTCCTGTCCCCGTGTACGTGACGATGGGGGACCTCTCGAAGAGCCTGGGATGGAACGAGTAGCAATGCCCGCTCCAAAGGCGTCGGTCAAGAAGCCCCCGAAGCTCTATTCGGGTGCGAGAAAGACAGCCCGCGCGACGGCGGCGATAGTCCCCGGTGCAGGGAGGATAAGGGTCAACGGGACCCCCGTCGAGCTATGGGAGCCAGAGCCGGCGAGGCTCCACTTGCTGGGTCCGGTGCACGTCGTCGGGGAGCTCCGTGAAAAGTACGACCTCGACGTGAGCGTGGCGGGAGGGGGGTTCATGGGGCAGGCCGATGCCGCGGCCATGGCGATCGCCAGGGCTTACGTGGACCAGGTGCGGGGGAGCGATATCAGGGACAAGCTGAATGCATACAATAAATACCTGCTATCGGGCGACCCGCGACAAGCTGAGCCAAAGAAATTCGGAGGTCCAGGCGCGAGGCGAAAGCGCCAAAAGAGCTATCGATAGAAATTGATGATCCCAATCCGCTGCTTCACATGCGGCAACCTCATCGGTGACAAGTTCGCCCCCTTCCAGTCGAGGGTAAAGGCAGGGGAGGACCCGGGGAAGGTCCTCGACGCCCTGGGGTTGAAGAGGTATTGCTGCCGCAGGATGCTCATCTCGTCCGTCGACGTCATCGACCAGGTGCTCCCCTTCTTCAGCCGGAAGGCAGAGCTCCAGTAAGGGCAGGTCTGGATGACGATGTCCGAGTTCGACGACGAAGCCGGCTCGGCTGACACCATGGTGGTCCAGGGCCTCTCGGAGAAGGCCCTCCTCGCGACAGGCATCCGCATCGGCACCCCCGTCCGTACCAAGACGATGGAACAGTTCACCGCGAGGCCCCGCCCCGACGGGCTCCACATGATAGACTACGCCAAGACCCTCCACAGGATCGACGTCGCAGGAAAGTTCATCGCCGCGACGGGGGCCACGAACACGGTGGTATACACGAGCCGAGAGCACGGCGCCATGGCGGTGGAGAAGTTCTGCGAGCTCACGGGCGCCATGAAGCGCATCGGCAGGTTCATGCCCGGAACTTTCACCAACCCGCTGTATCCCGGTCACCTCGACGCCGAGCTGGTCGTAGTCGCCGACCCCATGTCAGACATGCAGGCCATCGTCGAGGCGGGGAAGCTGGGGGTCCCTGTGATAGCCGTCTGCGACACTGACAACGTCACAGACGACATAGACCTGGTCATACCCGGGAACAACCGGGGCCGGAAGGCGATAGCGGCCATATTCTGGCTCCTCGCACGGGCGACGCTGACCCACGCCGGGCTTCTCGCCGAAGACCAGCCCATGAAATACAGCATCGAGGACTTTGAGACCAAGATGGAGGAAGAGCCGAAGCCTGAAGGGTTCGACGAGCGTATATCGGACAGGAACGAATAGCCACCGGCGTTGCTCGTAAGGAAGCCTGCCGTAGCCGGACAGTTCTACCCTGCCGACCCAGCCGAGCTCGCCTCCCTGGTCGACAGCTGCTACTCGCACCCGCTGGGGCCCGGCAGGCAGCCCCCCGCTGCACGGACCAAGGCCGCCGTCGTCGCCGTCGTCTCTCCTCACGCCGGTTACGTCTACTCCGGCCCCGTCGCCGCCCACTCTTACCTGCACGTGTCCTCCCTCCGCGACCCCGAGCTCATAGTCGTCGTCGCCCCGAACCACTACGGCATCGGGAGCGGCGTCTCCACCTTCGGCGAAGGGTCCTGGGAGACCCCCCTCGGCAGGATGCTTGTCGACTCCGGAGCCACAGGCAAGCTGGCCGAGCTGTCGGAGATCGTGTCCTTTGACCCCGAGGCCCACAGGCTCGAGCACTCCCTCGAAGTCCAGTTGCCGTTCCTGCAGCGCATCTACGGGGACTCTGTCCCGATCCTTCCCATCTCGCTCGCCTTCCAGGACATGGACACCGCCAAGTCGCTCTCCTCCGCCCTCGCCAGGGTCATCGACGGGAAGAGGTCAGTCCTCGTCGCGTCCTCCGACCTGACCCATTACGAGCCCGCCGACGCCGCCAGGGGGAAGGACATGGCGCTCCTCCACCAGGTCCTCAAGATGGACCTGGACGGCTTCTACTCCACCCTCGAGAGGCTCAACGTGACTGCCTGCGGCTTCGGTGCAATAGCAACGGTCATGGAGACGGCGAAAATCCTCGGCCTCGAGAAGGCGGAGCTACTGAAGTACGCGTCAAGCGGGGACACGACGGGAGACAACCTTCAAGTCGTAGGCTATGGCGCCCTCAGATTCGTCTGACAGATGAAAGCCGTCTCGGAGGCGCCTTCGAAGGCAATAATCACAGGTGAGCACTTCGTCGTCCATGGTGCCTGGGCTCTCGCCGCCGCCCTCCCCCGCAGGGTGCGCGTGGAGGTCGAGCCCTCAGCGAAGTTCCAGGTCGTCTCCAGCCGGTTCGCCGATGCCGGCCCCCGAGGATCCGCTCCTGTCTACGCTGTGGTCGGCGCCATGGCCAGGGACTTCTCTGCGAACCCGACCGTAAGGGTGCGGATATCTAGCGAGGTTCCAGGCGGCGCAGGCCTCGGCTCTTCCGCTTCGATCATGGTGGCGACCGCTTCAGCGTTTTCGCGATTGTGCGGCCTCGGGCTGGGAATAGAAGAGGTCATCCGATATTCCATGGCGGGAGAGCTGCAGGTGCACGGCAAGCCCTCGGGGGTCGACCCCACGGTCTGCGCCTACGGCGGCGTCCTGCTCTTCAGGCCAGGCTCCCCGCCGAATAAGATCACCCTCGGGTCCCCCCGTTCGCTCATCGTCTCCCAGTCTGGTCTCACCCGGAAGACGAGGGGGCAGATAGGCAGGGTCTCGAGGGAGAGGGCGAGGTACCCGCGCCTCTTCTCCATGCTCGCGGACGGGGTGAGCGGACTGAGCCTATCGGCCGCGGAGATGGTCAGGGACGGGGACATGAAGGGGCTGGGAGGGGTGCTGACGGCGAACCACGCGATACTCCGGTCCGTCGGGGTCTCCAACGAGACCCTCGACAGCATTGTGGAGCTGCTTGGCTCCCTCGGTAGCTATGGGGCGAAGTTGACGGGGGCCGGGGGAGGGGGGAGCGTCATCGCGGTCGCGCCCGAAGGAAAGGAAAAAAGCATTGTCTCGGGGCTGTCGGCGCGAGGGTTCGAGACGTTCAATGCGAAGATACCCGCCGAGGGAGTGAAAAGCTGGCTAGAACGGTAGTCGCCAAGCTCGGTGGCTCCGTCATCACGGACAAGTCGAAGCCCTTCTCCTACCGCCCCGACGTGGTCTCCGCCCTCTCTGAAGAGATAGCGTCCTCCGACCACAAGGTCGTCGTCGTCCACGGAGGAGGCTCGTTCGGCCACGTGGTCGCAAAACAGCACGGCATATCGTCAGAAGTTTCAGAGGCGCCGGCCGTGGGGGTGGCCCAGACGAGGGGCGCCATGTACGAGCTCGACAGGATGGTCTGCAAGACGATGATGGAGTACAAGCTGAGCCCCTATCCTTTCTCTCCCTTCGACGCGGTGAGCAGGGCAGGGAGGCTGCAGGTTGCCAGCTGGCTGAAGGGGCTGCTGAAGGAGGGGCTGACCCCGGTCACGTTCGGGGACGTCACCCTCACCCAGTCAGGTTTCAAGGTCATGTCAGGGGACGTGATAGTGCAGGAGCTCTCGAAGACACTCGCCCCCGATAGGGCAGTCTTCGCCCTCGACGTGGACGGGGTGTACGAGCAGAACACCAGGGTGATCATCCCCGAGCTCTCTCCGTCGAAGATCAGGAGGATGGGAGTCCCCGATGGTGACGACGCCACGGGGGGGATGAAGCTCAAGCTCGACGTCGCAGCCAAGATAGCGGCCGCCGGGACGAAGGTCTGCTTCGTCTCGGGATACAGGCGCAACGAGTTCTCGAAGGCGGTCCGGGGCCTGGACTTCTACGGCACGGTGGTCCGGTCCTAGCGGAAAGTGGGTGCCCCTCAGCGGATGACCGACCTCCAGGACGAGATGAAGCGGGTCAAGGCAAGCGTAGACGACCTGATCCTCACGAAGCTTCTGCCGAAGAAGAGCAAGGTAAGGGAGGTCGACCTCCTCTATGCCATGATGAGGGACTACCCGTCCAGGCAGGCCAAGGGGATGAGGCCCTTCCTCTGCGTCACGGCCTGCAGGGCCGCCGGGGGGAAGGAGGAGGACGCCCTGCTCACTGCCGCCTGCATCGAGCTCTTCCAGAACTGGATATTGATCCACGACGACATAGAAGACGGATCCCAGCTGAGGCGGGGGGAGCCATCGCTGCACGTGAAATACGACGAAGGGCTCGCCTTGAACACAGGGGACGCGCTCCATGCCAAGATGTGGGAGGCGCTCCTCGGCAACAGCGACACCCTCGGGCTCGAGAAGTCATTCGCGGTCATGAGGGAGTTCTCGCACATGGTCAACCAGACCACCGAAGGCCAGCACATGGAGCTCGGTTGGGTGGTCGGGAAGAGGTGGGACCTCGATGAGAAGGATTACTACGAGATGTGCACCCGGAAGACCTCGTGGTACACCGTCGCAAGCCCCTGCCGGCTCGGGGCCATAATCGCAGGCGCGGGGAGCAAGGTGCTCGGCGAACTGAAAGAGTTCGGGATTAACCTCGGGGTGGCGTTTCAGATCCAGGACGACGCCCTCAATCTCGTCGGGGACACCAAGAAGTTCGGCAAGGCGAAGTCGGACGACATCCTGGAAGGCAAGAGGACCCTCATCCTCCTCCACCTGCTCGGGGTGGCGGGCCAGAGCGACAGGGACAGGGTAGTCTCGATAATGAACAAGGGCAGGGAGGCCAAGTCAGAGGCCGACGTGTCATTCGTCCTGTCCCTGATAGACAAGTACGACGCCGTCGGTTTCGCAAGGAAAAGGGCCACCGAGCTGATGAAGGAGTCCATGGTCTCCCTCCGGGGCATCAGATGGAAGGGGGACGCCGAGGCGGCAGAAATGCTTAGTTCCTTCGCACGCTTCGCAGTCGAGCGCGAATGGTGAATGCCCTGGGGGCGGAGGCCCTCGCCGCAGTCGAGAAGGCGGCCCTGGCCAACGCCGTCAAGCACGGCGGGAAGGCAGAGATCGGGGCGGTCATAGGCAGGGTGCTGGCAGAGCTCCCTGAACTTCGGTCCAACGCCGGCCTCGTGTCCAAGGGTGCGGCGGACGCGGTGAAGCGCGTCAACTCGATGCCCCTCGCCGAGCAGGAGAATCTCCTGAAGTCGAAGTATCTAGGCGCGGACGAGCCTGCAGCGAAAGAAGGGCGCGTGGGGCTCCCCCCCCTCCCCAACGC
>JACWAI010000078.1 GCA_014874415.1 Nitrososphaerales archaeon | reverse complement strand
GCCCGGTTACGTTACCGCCGCACACGTTGACGTGCGAGACATTCTCGACCATCGAGGCCGTGATGAAAGCCTCCTTTGAGGATGTTATGGCGGAGGCGACTTCCGCCTCGTCGATCGCCTTCTCAGGAGAGTCGAACGGTCTGGCTCTGATTCCATGTTCCGATAGCTTCCCGGCGAAGGCTTCCCTGTGGCCGGAGTCCGGGCTCCAGACCCTGACCTCCTCGAGGGGCATAACGGCGCCTATCGCCAGCGCCTGCGTGAGCGCCTGCTTTCCTGATCCGAACAGGGCCAGCGTTCCGGACCTCTTGCCGTAGAGGTGCTTCGTGGCCACCCCTGACGCTGCCCCTGTCCTGTATCTCCCTATGATGTCCGCCCCCATTATCGCCAAGGGAGCGGAGTTGTTCGCGTCAAAGAGTATGAGCGCGAACCTTGTGCCTGCCTTCGATGACATGTAAGCCTTGAGGCCGCCCCGACCAAGGTAAGATAGGTTGGCGTGCATGACGTTCAGAACAGAAGCGCTGCCTCTGGACCTTGTTCGCATCTTGTTTTCCGCCTCCCCCAGGCCTTCCCGTCGGAACGCTTCTTCGACAGAGGACACCACCTCCTTCATGTCTATGAGCGCCTCGACCTGCTGTTCCGATAGGACCAGAGTCAATCCGGGCTAGGTCTCTTCTTCTCTCTTTTCTTCGACTTCGGCCTTGCCCCAGCGACCGACCTTCGGCAGCGCCTTGGTCCTGAAGAGAGCCATCCCCTGCTGATAGCGCTGCAGCTCGACTTCGAGGAACTTGACGTCCGACAGCAGCGCGGCGTATTCCTTCCCCTTCCCCTTCTTGCCGGTGACCTCGGCGAGCTTCGCCCTCTTGTCGCTGACCATGCCTGATAGGAGCTGCTCGTACTCGGTGGTCATGGCGGATGCAAACTCGTCGCCGCTCTAAACTATAAAGGCGTTACCGCCCTTGGAGCGTCTGGACAGCCATCGGCGTTGCAGGCCGATGCCAAGAGGGTGCGGCTTGGTCCTTTCGTTAATTCGTGTTTCGACGTGAAACCCATAAAGGCGCTATCTTGAAGCGGGGGGCATGAGACCGCAGCTGCTCGGCGGGGGGCTCCTCGTCGCCGCCATGGGGGCAGGATTCTATCTGCTGGAGCTCCCGCTGGCCTACTTCTGGAGCCTGCCATTCGTCATAGGGGGAGCCATAATGGCCATCGCGAGCTTCTTCATGCCCGAGAGCCCCGGCCCAGTTCAACCCCCGGAAGGCTTCAGCTTCTGCCCCTTCTGCACCACACCTGTCGCCATCGGCGCCGAGCGCTGCCCGCACTGCAACGGGCTTCAGAGGAGGCCCGAGCGATGACGGAAAGGGCTCTGCTTGAGAAGAGAGCGGTCAGGGACGTGGTTACCTTCAGGGGGCACCCTCTGCTAAGGTCCGCTCACCCGACCACCATCGAGATAACCACGGAAGCCCATTTGACTGAGAACGGAGACTGCATCATAGGAGTAGGCGCTTCGAAGGGGTGCGCCGGCCTTGACCCGAGCGTCAGGGGAGCATTGAAGAGCGAGGGGGCGAAGGTCACCCTGCGCATCCTCGTCGGCTCCCAGTCATTCGAGGTGAGGGCGGAGGGGGACCCGAGACTGGAACTCTCGCACCCTGGCGACATGGTGATCCGGAAGAGCGAGTTCGTCAGCGACAGAACACTCGCTGTCAGGGCGAGCGCAGCTTCGAAGGATATCCCGAGAGAGATGGTCCGTCTGCTGAGAGACCCGGACACCGTAGGGACGTTGGAGATCGAGGTGCGCTAGGGACGGGGGAGTACAAGGCCGTAGCTTTCACGATGCAGGCACTGGTGAAATATCACGGGCTGAAGGACTGGAGCCTGCGGCTCCCCTACCACGACAGCATCTCCGTGAACACCACCTCGATGAAAACCGAAGCCTCGATTTCAGACTCGAAGGCTGGCGGGGTCTTCATCGAAGGCAAACCCAACGAATCGGCGAACGGGAGGCTGCAGGCGGTGGTCTCGAGCCTCGCCCCGGGGAAAAAAGTGGGAGAGTTCAGGATAGACAGCGTCAACCTCCCGAACAGCAGGGCCAAGGGGATAGGTTACTCGTCTTCCGCAGGTGCTGCGCTGACATTGCTCTGCCACAGGGCTCTGGTGGGGGGCAAGCCTGACCTAACCAGGCTCTCAAGGACGGCCCGTCTCTTCGCTGCATCGGCCTCGAGGTCGCTCGTTGGGGGGTTCTCAAGGCTCTATGCCGGGAAGGACGACGAAAGCACCTACGCCGAGAAGTTTGCTGACAGCCGGGATTTCGATCTAAGGATGGTCATCGTACCGCTACAGTCGAAGGTGAAGACGGAGGATGCCCACAGGGAGGTCTTGAGCTCGCCGTTCTTCAAGGCGCGTGTCGAGTCGGCTCAGAAGAGGTGTGAGGAGATGCAGAAAGCCATACTCGGCAACGACCTAGATGCTGTGGGGAGGCTCGCCGAGAAGGACACACTGGAGCTTCACAGCCTGACGATGACGGGGGACAGCGGATTGATCATCATGACGGAAGACTCGCTCAGGATAATCCGCAGGGTGAAGGGGCTGAGGAGTGATGGCCTGAAAGCCTACTTCTCGATGCAGACCGGACCCTCGGTCTTCATCAACACGTCTCCGGAGGACCAGGAAGCGGTCCTGAATTCAATCCAGGGGCTGGGGTACAAGGCGTACGAGTCTTCGGTGGGCGCAGGGGCCTCGATAGTGTGAGCTCCAAGGCAAAGGACGTCAGGGCTTACATCGAGGAGCTGGGGAAGACCAAGGAGGGACGGCCCGAGCAGGTCAAGGACGGGCTCGAGATCTATGTCGACCTCTGGGAGAAGGCAATAGAACGCGGTGTCATCGAGGAGACCGACGGGATCGACGCCGCACTCGCCAAGATAGACAAGGCAGGCGGCCTCTACGCCGCTGCAGGCGAAGACAGCCCAAATTCGAGTTAGCGGAGTGCTTCTCCGCCATCCACGATGATGACCTGACCCGTGATGAAGCTGGATTCGTCGCTCGCCAGGAAGAGCGCCAGGTTCGCCGCCTCCTTCGGCTTGCCGAACCGGCCCAGAGGTATGGCTCCCTTGTAGGACCTCTTCTGATCCTTGTCGAGCCAGTCCACCCAGGTGGTCTCGAACGAGCCGAAGGCCATACAGTTGACCCTGATCTTCGGAGCGAGGGTCTTCGCGAGCATCCTTGTCATGGATACGACAGCTCCCTTTGCGGAAGCATAGACCAGCCCTTCGGTGTCCCCGACCAGGGCCGGGGTCGAAGCCACGTTGACGATGGAGGAGCCCCACTTCATTAGCTTCGCCGCGCCCTGGGCACAGAGGAAGGTGCCGTAGGCGTCGCCGGCGAACACCCGCTTCCACATGTCCACGGT